>NZ_JARAYQ010000348.1:0-6937 GCF_033794505.1 Streptomyces sp. MB09-01
GTCCCCGGCCCCCCCGGCCCCGCGGCCGGACGCCACACCGGGCAGGACCCGACCGGGACTCCGGGCGAGGCGGGCCCTGCGGCTCCCGCGTTCGCGGCGGGAGACGGGCCGGGCGGTGAGCCGGCCGTGCGGGAGAGCCTGTTCGGCTCCGCCCGGTACGCACGGAACGCGCCCGCGACCGGGGCACCCGGCAGCGGGGCGGATCCGACGGCCCCCGGTTCTGCCGTACGGGGCCGGCCGGGCCCGGGCGGCCACGGGGCGCCGCCCCGTTCGGCAACCGCGGCCGATCCGGCCGTGCCCGTGCCGGCGGCCCCGCGGTTCATCGCCGGAGGCCGTGCGGGCCGGACGGGCGCCGTGCCGGCGCCGGCGGACCCGGGATTCGTCACCGGAGGCCTGCCGCGCGGTGAACACGCCGTGCGGGAACCCCTGTTCGGCTCCGTCGCGTATCCGGGCGGGACCTCGGGGAAGCACAGCGTGCGGGTGGCGGCGCGAGCCGCGAGTGGCTCCGCCGACGCGCCCGAAGCCCGGGTGGCGCCCGCGGGCGGCAGGCCGGGCCATGTCCGGCGCGCCGGTGAGGCGTCCGTACCCGCCGCCCCCGGCGCGAGCCGGTTCGGCCGGGTACGGCGGGTGGGGGAGGCGTCCGGCTCCGCCGACCCCCGCGGCAGCCGGACGGGCGGGTCCGCCGAGCTCCCCGATCCCGCCACCCCCGGCGGGAATCCGCCGCTCGGGCGGTTCCTGGCGAAGGCCGCCGCCGTCACCGCCGGGCTGACCGCCGCCGGGGCGGTGTTCGGGCTGGTGCGCGACCAGACCATCGCGCACCTCTTCGGGGCCGGGCACGACAGCGACGCCTTCCTGATCGCCTGGACCGTGCCCGAGATGGCCTCGACGCTCCTCATCGAGGACGCCATGGCGCTGCTGATGGTGCCCGCCTTCAGCCACGCCCTGGCCCGGCGGGCCGCCAGCCGGGCCGGCCTCACCCGCAAGGAGGCCCGCGCGCAGGACCCCGTACGGCTGCTCGTGGGGGCGACCCTGCCCCGGCTCGCCGTGTTCGTGGCCGCCGTCGCCTCCGTGCTCATCGTGGCCGCGCCGGCGGTCGTCGCCGTGCTCGCGCCCGGCCTGCCCGATCCCGCACTGGCCGTCCAGTGCACCCGGATGACGGCCCTGACCGTCATCACCTTCGGCATCGCCGGATACTTCAGCGCCGCGCTGCGGGCCCACCGCTCCTTCGTACCGCCCGCCGCGATCTACGTCTCGTACAACGTCGGGATCATCGGCGCCATGGTCGCCCTGCACGCCCTGTGGGGCGTGCGGGCGGCCGCCGCGGGCGTCGCCGTCGGCGGACTGCTCATGGTCCTCGTCCAGCTGCCCGCCTTCATCCGCAACGTGGGCTTCGGCCCGCCCCGCGCCAAGAGGGCCCCGCGCAGCCAGCGCGACCGAGACCGCCCCACCCTCATCGCCTTCGGGGTCATCGCCCCCGTGATCTTCTTCGCCGTCTTCCGGCAGTCGCAGGTGCTCGTCGAGCGGTTCCTGGCCGCCTCGCTCCCGCCCGGGGCGATCTCGCACCTCAACTACGCGCAGAAGGTCGCGCAGATGCCGATGGTGCTCTCCCTGATGATCTGCACCGTCACCTTCCCCGTCGTCGCCCAGGCCATGGCCGCGGGAGAGCGGGAGAAGGCCCGGCGCCGGGTGGAACAGGACCTCGCACTGGCCTCGCTCGCCGTCCTCATGGGCACCGCCCTCGTCATCGGCTACGCCCCCCAGATCATCCAGGTCCTCTTCGAACGCGGTGCCTTCACCCACCAGGACACCCTCGCCACCGCCTCCGTCATGCGGGTCTACGGACTCGGACTGCTCGGCCACTGCCTCGTCGGGGCACTGTCCCGGCCCTTCTTCTCGACCGCCCGGCCCACCTGGTTCCCGGCGTTCGCGATGGGTGCCGGACTGCTCGTCAACATCGTGGCCGGAGCCTTCGCCGTCGGCTGGTGGGGCACCTACGGGATCGCCGCCGCCAACGCCGCCGGCATCTCCACCACGGCCGCCCTGCTGCTCACCGGACTCGGCTCGCGGATCATCGCCATCCAGGTCCGCCGGGTCGCCGTCAGCATCGGACGGCTCGCCGTGGCCGCCGTCGCCGCCTGCGTCACCGGCTGGATCGCAGGGCCCATGATCCCCGACCCGATGCTCAGCGCAGCCCTCGGCTGCCTGCTGGTCCCGGCCATGTTCGGAGCCACCGGCATGGCCATACGCGCCCTCGAAGTCACCGCCCTGTCCGGTCAGATCTCCCATTTCACGCAGAGGTTCCGCAATGTCCGCTGACACCGACACGGCCCCCGCCGCCGTGCTGGTCCCCACCCGCCGGACCGCTTCGCCGTGGGTCCTGATGTACCACTCGGTCGCCGAGTTCACCGACCCCGCCGAGGACCCGTACGGGATCACCGTGACCCCGCAGGCCCTGGAGGCCCAGCTGGTGTGGCTGCGCTCCCGCGGCCTGCGCGGGGTCTCGGTCGGTGAACTGCTCCGGGCCCGCACGGCCGGCCACGGCGCCGGGCTGGTCGGGCTGACCTTCGACGACGGCTACACCGACTTCCTGACCCACGCGCTGCCGCTGCTGCACCGCTACGACTGCACCTCCACCCTCTTCGTCCTGCCCGGGCGGCTCGGCGTGGACAACGTGTGGGACCCGCTGGGGCCGCGCAAGTCCCTGCTCACCGCCGAGGGCATCCGCGAGGCCGCCGACGGGGGACAGGAGATCGGCTCGCACGGGCTGCTCCACCAGGACCTCACCGCGGCCGCCGACGACGTCCTCCAGCAGGAACTCCGCGGCAGCCGCGACCTGCTGCGCGAGCTGACCGGAATCCTGCCCGAGGGGTTCTGCTACCCGTACGGGCACCTCGACGCCCGGGTCGTCGACGCCACCCGCGCCGCCGGCTACGGCTACGCCTGCGCCATCGACCCCGGGCGGCTCGCGGGCCCGCACGCCCTGCCGCGCACCCACGTCAGCCAGGCCGACGGCGGTGCCCGGCTGCGCGTCAAGCAGCTGCGCCACCAGGTGCGGGAGCTGCGCCGGGCGGTGTACCGGTGAAGGCCCTGCACATCATCACCGGCCTCGGGGTCGGGGGCGCCGAGCAGCAACTGCGGTTGCTGCTGCGGCACATGCCGATGCAGTGCGACGTGCTGACGCTGACCAACCCGGGGCCGGTGGCCGAGGGGCTGCGCGCCGACGGGGTCCGGGTCGTGCACCTGGGGATGCGGGGCAACCGGGACCTGGGGGCGCTGCCGCGGCTGGTGCGGTTCATCCGGCGCGGCCGGTACGACCTCGTGCACACGCACCTGTACCGGGCCTGCGTGTACGGCCGCCTCGCGGCCCGCCTCGCGGGCGCCCGGGCGACCGTGGCCACCGAGCACTCCCTCGGCGAGGGCGAGATCGAGGGCCGGCCGCTGTCCGGCGGGGTACGGGCGCTGTACCTGGCCAGCGAACGCCTCGGCGCGGCGACGGTCGCCGTGTCCGACACCGTCGCCGCCCGGCTGGAGGGGTGGGGGGTGCCGGCCGCGCGGGTGCACGTCGTACCGAACGGGATCGAGGCCGTCCGCTTCCGCTTCGACGAGGGCGTCCGGCGGGCCACCCGGGCCCGGACCGGCCTGCCCGAACGCGCCTTCGTCGTCGGCGGGGTCGGGCGGCTGGTCCCGGGCAAGCGGTTCGACGTCCTGGTACGGGCCGTGGCCGCGCTCCCGGGGGCGCACCTGCTGCTGGCCGGGGACGGGCCCGAGCGGGCGGGGCTGCGCCGGCTGGCCGCCGAACTCGGCGCGCAGAGCCGGATCCACCTGCTCGGGGAGCGGGACCCGCTGGGTGACAGCGCGGACGGCCGCACCCCCGGCATCCCGGCACTGCTGGCCGCCATGGACGTCTTCGTCTCCCCGTCGCGGGAGGAGGCCTTCGGGCTCGCGGTCGTGGAGGCGTTGGCCGCCGGACTCCCCGTCCTGCACGTGACCTGCCCGGCCATCGACGACCTGCCGGCCGCCCAGGCCCCCGGAGCCCGCCGCATCGGCACCGGCACGGAGGAACTGGTCGCGGCGCTGCGCGGGCACATGGAGGCGGGAGCGCGCAGGCTGCCCCCGCCGCCGGTGGTCCGCCGCTACGACATCGCCCGCAGCGCGCGGCAGCTGCTGGACGTGTACGACCTCGCCCTCTCGGCCGCGCCGGGCACCGCCGGGATCGCCCGGGGCCCGGCAGATCCGGGCCCGGCCGGCCCGTCGGACCCGGACGCGTCCGGTCCGGCCGCGTCGGTCTCCGACCCGTCGGTCCCGGGCGCGGCAGTGCCCGGCCGGGTACCCGGCGCCGGAGCCGCCAACGGCACCGTCGTCGGTGCCCGGCGCAAGCCGGCCGGACCCGGACCGGCGGAGAGCCCGACCGGAACCGGCTGATCCGTCCCCTCCACGAACCACCCTCCACCCAGGAAGCGAGCACGCTCATGGCCGATACCGCCGACCAGAAGAAGTCCGACAAGAAGTCCGAGCAGAGGCCCGAGCCGAGGACCGAGCAGAAGTCCGAGCAGAGGCCCGAGCGGAGGTCTCAGAGGAGGGCCGCCGAGAAGAAGCCGGACCACCGCTCCGAGAAGAAGTCCCGGCGGCGGCTGCCGGCGGCGCCCGCGTGGTGGCCGCTGCCCGTGTGCGCCGTGCTGGGGCTGGCCGCGGGCGGGGCGTACGGGGTGCTGAAGGCCCCCGAGTACGCCGCCACCAGCTATGTCGTCGCCGTGCCCGACGAGACCACCGAGCCGGCCACCGCCCTCGGCTTCGCGCAGGCGTACGCCCGGATCGCCACCAGCAGCTCCACCCTCGCCTACGCCCAGCCCCGTGCGGGCCTCACCGCCCGGCAGCTGCGGACCCAGGTACGGGCCGAGACCTCGCCCGAGTCCCCGATGATCGCCATCACGGGCACCTCGAAGAGCCCGTCCGAGGCCGCCGACGTCGCGAACGCGGTGGCCGACGCCCTGTCACTGAGCAGCAATCAGGCCGCCAAGAACACCGGCGTCCAGCTGCTCCTCTTCAGCCAGGCCGTGGCCCCGGCCGAGCCCGCCTCCCCGTCCGCCGCCATCAGCGGCGCCGTCGGGATGTGCGCCGGCGGACTGCTCGGCGGACTGTGGCTGCTCGCCCGCCCGGGCCGGTCCCGGCGCCCCGAGGAGCACGCGGACGGGCCCGTGGCCCAGGTCCAGGCTCCGGTCCAGGCTGTGGCCGCGTCCCCGGCCGAGTCCGCGGTGACGCCCCCGGTCGAGGAGTACGCCTCGCTCCCCGCCCAGGGCGAGCCCACCTCGGCCAAGGAGAAGGAGTCCGTGCGATGAGTCCGGGCTCCGCCGGGGCCCTGTCGGTGACGCTGTGCCGCGACCCCCGGCAGTTCGCCGCGCTGGAGGAGCCGTGGAACCGGCTCTTCCGCGGCTGTCCCACCGCCACCCCCTTCCAGAGCCACGCCTGGCTGCACTCCTGGTGGCTGTCGTACGGGAAGGACGGCCGGCTCCGGATCGTCCTCGTCCGGCGCGGCGAGGAACTGGTCGGCGCGGCCGCGCTGATGCTCGTACACCGGCCGATGCCGCTGCTGGTGCCGCTCGGCGGCCCCATCACCGACTACTCCGACGTGCTCGTGGCCGCGGAGCACGCCGACCAGGTCGTCCCGGCGCTGGCCCGCGGGCTGCACCGGGCCGCCCGCGGGGCCGTCGTCGACCTGCGGGAGGTGCGTCCCGGGGCCGCGGCCGAGGAGCTGTACCGGCAGTGGCCCGGGGTCTCCAGCAAGCTCACCGACTCCACCTGCATGGAGCTGCCCACGCTGCCGTTCGACGAACTGGTCAAACGGATGCCGGCGTCGGGCGCCCAGCGGGTGCGGGCCAAGCTGCGCAAGACCGACGCGGCCGGGATCGAGGAGCACGAGGTCACCGAGCAGGAAGTGCCGCGTGCCGTAGGGAACCTGCTGCGGCTCCACGAGAAGCAGTGGCGCGGACGCGGGGTGACCCCCGAGCACCTGAGGCCCCGCTTCGCCGAGCACCTGACCCGGGCCACCCGGCGGATGGTGCGGGCGGGGGAGGGCCGCCTGACGGAGTTCCGGCTGGACGGGAAGGTGGTGGCGGCCAACGTCACGCTGCTGTCGGCCGGACTCAGCGGCGGCTACCTCTACGGGGCCGACCCGGACCTGCGGACGCGGAAGGTGGACGTGGCGACGCTGCTGCTGCGCTACGAGGCCGGGCGGGCGCTCGCCGAGGGCCGGCCGGTGGTGAGCTTCCTGCGCGGCAACGAGCCGTACAAGAACCACTGGCGGCCCGAGACGGTCGTGAACCAGCGGTTCCTGCTGGCCACGACCGCGCTCGCGCCCCTGCTGCGGCTGCACGAGTCGCAGGTGACGGGGCGCGAGCGGGCGGTGGGCGTGCTGCGGGAGGCGTTGCCGGCCGCCAGGGACTGGCGGGCGCGGCTCAACGAACTGCGGGTGCGATGACCCGTCTAGAAGGGCCAGAAGCCGAAGTCCTTGCCCCAGTCGAGCTTGATGCAGACCGACTTCATGCCGACCAGCTTGGAGAGCCACTCGCTGAAGTTGAGCGGCACGCACCACTGCGAGCTGTTGAGCGGCGGCGGCTGCTGGGGCTGGGGCTTCGGCGGCGTGGGCTCGGGCTTCGGCACGGCCGGCGAGGGCGCCACGGGCGAGGGCTCGGGCACCTCGGGAGTGGGGACCTCCGGTGTCGGGACGAGCGGGCTGGGAGTGACCGGCAGCGGGACCACGGGGCTCGGGGTGACGGGTGCCGGGAGTTCCGGGCTCGGAGTGACGGGCGCCGGGACGTCGGGGCTCGGGCCGACCGGCGTGGGGACGAGCGGGCTCGGGGTCACCGGTCGCGGGACCTCGGGGCTCGGCGTCACGGGGCTCGGGGCCACGGGCGAGGGCTTGGGGCTCTCGGGCGTGGGG
>NZ_JARAYQ010000349.1:0-6849 GCF_033794505.1 Streptomyces sp. MB09-01
ACCCGGGGGAGCTGCGGTCCCCGGGACGGGCGGCGGCGGGCCGGGCGGAAGACCGGTGCCGACGAGCCCGTCCCCCGGACCCGATCACCGACGTACCCTGAGCTGATGAGACGAACTCCACGTCATGCGGCGCGCGTTGTCATCCTGTCCCCGGCCGGATCGGTGTTCCTCTTCCGCGAGAACAACGTGGAGGTCGGCATCCACTGGCTGCCGCCCGGCGGCGGCATCGATCCCGGCGAGAGCCCCGAGGAGTGCGTGCGGCGCGAGCTGCGCGAGGAGACCGGCTGGACGGACCTGGAGCCGGAACGGCTCCTGTGCACCTGGGAACACGACTTCACCCACCAGGGCATCCCGGTCCGCCAGCACGAGCACATCTACCTCGCCCGCGGACCCCACCGCGAACCGGTCCTGGAATCCCCGGGGATCCACTGGCAGTGGCTCCCCGCGGACCGCCTGGCCACCCTGGGCGAACCCCTGTGGCCCCCGCGCCTCCCGGACCTCCTGGCGAACGCCCCGGCGGAGCCGGTCCACTTCGGCCTGCTGGCCTGAACGGTGGCCGGGCGCCGGCTGCGCACCGGGCATCGTCCGCCCTGCCTGTGTCCGGCGGCGTCAGCCCGTACCGGGCGGCCTGGCCTGCCCGGCGGGCTCGGTGTCGAGCTGGTGGTCGGCCCAGACGTAGGTTTCCGGGAGCAGGTCGATGACGGGAACGGTCCGGAGGCGCTCGCCTTCCCCGACGATGACCTTCAGGGCCGGGAGGTGGTCGACGAGGACCTGGCGGCACCGTCCGCACGGGGGGACGACCCCCCGGTCGCGGTCGCCCACGGCGACGATGGTGTCCAGGTCGTGGATGCCCTGAGCGGCCGCAGTTCCGAGGAGCACCAGCTCGGCGCAGGGGCCCCCGGTGAAGTGGTACACGTTCACGGCGCTGACGATCCGGCCGTCCCGGGCGCGGCCCGCGGCCGCCATCGTGTGGTTGTCGCCCCGGCAGCGGGAGCGCGCGATCCGGGCCGCGGCCTCGATGAGTTCGTGGTCGACGTGGTGGGGCTGCGCCGTCATGTCCTCCGCCTTCCTCCTAGCGTGCGGCCGGGGTCTTGGCCGTGGCCTTGGTGTACAGGGAGGCCGCGTATTCGCCGAGGACCGTGCTGGTCGACACGTCGTCGGTGTCGCCGCCCGTGAGGATGCCGATGACCTTGCCGTCGCGGGCGATCCACGCGCTGCCGCTGGTGCCGCCGGGGAAGTCGGCGCAGTCGAAGCGCTGTTGGGTCGGGCTCTCGCGGACGGCGAGCGCCGTGCAGGTACGGGGGATCTTGCGGTCGGCGGGGTACCCGGTGACCGTGACCTCCTCGCCCGCGCGCCCGCTGGTGTCGAGGACGGCCGCGCCGGTCACGTCCTCGATGGTGCGGCCCTTGGCGTCGGGGGCGAGGCGGGCGAAGGCGAGGTCGTAGTCGTCGTCCGTGCCCTCCGACCAGCGGTCGTCCTCGAAGACCTCCTCGATCTTCCAGGTGCCGTACGGGGCCATGCCGTTCGCGTAGGCCGGTGCGAAGACGGCGGTTCCGTCGCCCTGGTCGCCCTCGAGCAGGCAGTGCCCGGCGGTGATGATCAGGTTCCGGCCGGGGCTGTGCACCACGGTGGCCGTACAGAAGTGATCACTGTCCAGGCCGTTCGTGAACAGGGCCCCGGTGAAGGCCGCGGGACCGCCGGGCGGGGGCGTGACGGCGGGCGGCAGGGTGGTTCCGGGCGGCGTCGAAAGCTGGGGCTTCGCCGCTTGCGATCGCGATGTGGCGGTCGGCGACGCCGTCGGCCCGGCCTTCGCACTCACGGGCGCGGCCCCCTCGGGCGGCGGCACAAGCTCGGCCACCGCGGCGGAAGCCCCCAGGGCCGCCACCGCACACAGCACCGCCGTCACGACGGTCCGCTTGTCCACCGGCATGATGATCCTTCCGATTTGCCCTGGCGCAGCATGCCTCGGGGGCAGGGCCGGGTGCAAGGGGCGGGGCGGTCAGGAGGGCGTGCTCAGGTCGCGCAGAAAGCGCAGGCCGGGGCGGCCGTCGAGCTGGATTCCGCCGGTGGGCACGAAGCCCGTGCGCGCCAGTACGGCCCGGGAACCGGGGTTGTCGAGCGTCGTGACGGCCCGCAGCGCGGTCAGGCCGTATTCCGTGACCGCGAGGCCGCACGCCTCGTGCACGGCCGCCGTGGCCAGGCCCCGGCCGGCGGCCTTCTCGGCGATCCGGTATCCGAGCTCGGCCGAACCCTCCGCCACGTCGACGAGGTTGACCCGCCCCACCACCTCACCGCCGTCCTCCACCAGTACGTGGAAGCGGCACAGCCCCGCGTCCTGCTCGGCCATCAGCGCCTGGTGCCGTTCGTCGAAGTGGGCGAAGTACTCGTCGCCGCGGTCGGGAACGGATGCCGCGAAGTACGCCCGGTTCTCGCGCTCGAACTCGAGCAGGGCCGGGGCGTGGTCGAGGCGCAGGGGCTGGAGTCGAGGCATGCCCCGATGCTAGCCCGACATCCAACTATGCGGTTTGCACGTGCATTTGACCTCTTGATCTAATCGTCGCTCCGATTCCTGATGAGGGGCGACGAACACTTGCGTTTGACAGGCAAGCACCGGATATCCATGGTGGCCGCGGCTGCCGCGGTGGCGATCGTGGGAAGTCTGCAACTCTCCCCCACGGCGTTCGGCACCGAGGGCACCGGCGAGACGGCGCCGCCCACGGCCGAGGCACCGGACTCCCACGACTCCCACGGCTCCCACGCGGAGGACTCCGCCACCCACGGCTCCGACGGCACCGTCTTCAAGGACGGCGTCATGTCGCTCGGTGCGCAGGCGCCGGAGGCCGCCGCGAGGTCGGCCGCGTCGGGCGCAGCGGCCGCGGCGGCCGCTCCCGCACCGCCGTCGGGCGAAGGGTGGAAGCTGAGCGGCGCCACCAAGTGGCTGCAGACCGGCTACACGATCAAGTTCTACGACCAGAAGTCCGCCGACTGGCTGGCCCCGTACGTGCAGGCCTCCGCCGCGGACCTGCGCCGCATCACGAACCTGCCGGTCTCCGTCGACACCAGGCCGGTCGGCTGGGACTACGTCCGTCCCAAGGGCGAGGTGATCGTCGGCGTCGCGCACCGCCCGTGCGTGCCCCCCGCCGGTGAGGGCAGCATGGGCAGCACGGGCTGGAAGGTGGTCCGTGACGGCTCGGGCGCCGCCAACCTCAGCTGCGGCTTCACCAGCTCGTCCGTGGCCGAGACCGTGACCAGCGGCCACGCCTACATAGACGACGAGTTCTTCACGACGGCAGGCAAGCCGACCGCCGCCATGGGCGAGACGTACATGCGCAACCACGTCAGCCACGAGCTCGGGCACACGCTGGGCCTGACGCACGCCAACCGCAGCCTGACCAAGAGCGACTGCGTGAAGGGCTCCGACTCGGGCCAGTTCCCGGTGATGTGCTCGCCCGCGTACGCGTACCAGGACAAGCGCGCGGGCAACTACGTCCAGCAGTTCGACGTCCAGGGCCTGCGCCGCCTCGCGGCCGGCGCCGGAGCCGCGCTCTCCCCGCAGGGCCGGGTGACCGGGATCGGTTCCAAGTGCCTGGACGTCAAGGGCGGCAAGGCGGCCAACGGGACGCAGATCCAGCTCTACACGTGCAACGGCTCCGCCGCGCAGTCGTGGATCCTGGGCAAGGACGGCACGTTCCGCGCCTTCGGCAAGTGCCTGGACAACGCGCGCAACGCGAGCACCAACGGCAACAAGATCAGCCTCTACGACTGCAACGGCACGGCGGCCCAGCGCTGGTCCGTCAACGCCAAGGGCCAGATCGTCCACGTGGCGTCCGGCAAGGTCCTCGACGTGACCGGCGGCGCGACCGCCAACGGCACCGTGGTCCAGCTCTACACGGCGAACACGAACAAGCGCCAGGTCTGGGCCACTCCGAAGTAGCCCGCCCCGCGCACGCACAACAGGCCGCCCCGCATCGTCCCGGGGCGGCCTGTCCTGCAGAAGCGGCGCGGGAAATAGGGCGGTTGCCCGATCCCGGCGCCCCCTCCTCAGGCGCACGCTGGTCCGATGACCGGCTGGGGAAGGGGACGGGTCCTGCGGGACCGCAATGCGGGGCTGTATCTCGCCGGGGTGGTGGTCTCGGGGTTCGGCACGACCGCGATGTGGCTGGTGGCCGGGATCTGGGTGAAGGCGCTGACCGGGTCGGAAGCCCTCGCGGCGCTGACGGTGTTCGTCCTGTGGGCGCCGGTGCTGGCCGGGCCGGCGCTGGGGACGCTCGCCGACCGGCTGCCGCGGCGGCCGGTGCTGGTCGGCGTCGGCCTCGTGATGGCCGCGCTGCTGCCCGTACTGCTCCTGCTCGATGCGGCGGGCCGGGTGTGGCTGCTGTTCGCCGTCCTGCTGGTGTACGGAGTGTGCGGCAGCCTCCAGGAGGCGGCGGAGGCGGCCCTGGTACCGCAGGCCTCGACGGGCAGCTGCTCGGGGACTTGGGCGGGCTGCGGCTGACCGCCAACGAGGGCGTGAAGCTGATCGCGCCGCTGGTGGGCGCCGGGCTGTTCGTCCGGTACGGCGGGGCGTCCGTGGCGCTGCTCGACGCGCTGAGCTTCGCACTGGCGGCGGGGATCTTCGCCCTGCTGCGGGTCCGTGAAGAGCCGCCGGACCGCACCGCGCCGGCGTACGGTCTCGCGCAGGTGCTGGAGGGCGGGCGGCAGCTGTGGGGCTCGCCCGCACTGCGGCCACTGGTGCTGACCGGGGCCGCGGTGATGTTCCTGGCCGGTCTGAACGGCGCGGTGGTCTACGCGGTCGCCGACGGCGTGCTGGGGCACGCACCCACCTACGTGGGCGTGCTGTACGCGGTGCAGGGCGCGGGTTCCGTACTGAGCTGCCTCGCGGCGGGCCCTCCTGCGGCGGCTTCCGGACCGGGTGTTCACGGCCGGGGGCGTGGCCCTGTTCGCGCTGGGCGTCGGGGCGAGGGCGCTGCCGTACGACGCGGTGGCCCTGGCCGGCAGCGTGGCGATCGGCGCGGGGCTGCCGTGCGTGCTGATCGCCGCGCTGACCGCGGTGCAGCGCGAGGTCCCGAACGCCGTGCTGGGCCGCGCCGCCGCCACGGCCAACACCCTGGTCTTCGTACCGAACGCGCTGGCCCTGGCGCTGGGGGCCGCACTGGTGGCCCTCGTGGACGTACGGGTGCTGCTGCCGGTGCTCACGGTGGCGGGCCTGGCCGTGACGCTGCTGCTCGTGACCGCGCGGCCGGGCGGGGGGACGCAGCCGCGCGGCGCCGGGGCGTGCCGCGCGGCCGATCGGTCCTAGAGGGCGGTGGGTCCTGACGGCCGATCGGTCTTCCAGGGCGGTCGGTCCTGGCAGCCGGACGGTCCTGACGGCCGGTGGGTCCCAGGGGCTACGCCCCCGGTCCCGCCCACAGGCCGTCCGCCGTGAGCCCCAGCAGGTCGATCGCGTTGCCGCGCACGATGCGGTCCACCACGTCCGGCCCCAGGTGGCCCATCTGCGCCTCGCCGACCTCGCGGGACTTCGGCCAGGTCGAGTCGGAGTGGGGGTAGTCCGTCTCGTAGAGGACGTTGCCGACGCCGATCGAGTCGAGGTTCTTGAGGCCGAAGGCGTCGTCGAAGAAGCAGCCGAAGACGTGCTCCGCGAAGAGCTCCGACGGCGGGCGCAGCACCTTGTCCGCGACTCCGCCCCAGCCCCGGTTCTCCTCCCAGACCACGTTCGCCCGTTCGAGGATGTACGGGATCCAGCCGATCTGGCCCTCCGCGTACATGATCTTCAGGTTGGGGAAGCGCTCGAACTTGCCACTCATCAGCCAGTCGACCATCGAGAAGCAGCAGTTGGCGAAGGTGATGGTGGAGCCGACCGCCGGCGGGGCGTCCGCGGACGTGGACGGCATGCGGGAGGAGGAGCCGATGTGCATGGCGATGACCGTGCCGGTCTCGTTGCACGCCTCCAGGAAGGGGTCCCAGTCGTCCGTGTGGATGGACGGCAGGCCCAGGTGCGGCGGTATCTCCGAGAAGGCGACCGCGCGCACGCCGCGCGCCGCGTTGCGGCGGACCTCCGCGGCGGCCAGGCGGGCGTCCCAGAGCGGGATCAGGGTGAGGGGGATGAGGCGGCCGCGTGCGTCGGGGCCGCACCACTCCTCGACCATCCAGTCGTTGTAGGCCCGTACGCCGAGGAGTCCCAGCTCACGGTCCTTGGCCTCGGTGAAGGTCTGGCCGCAGAAGCGGGGGAAGGTCGGGAAGCACAGGGCCGACTGGACGTGGTTGACGTCCATGTCGGCCAGGCGGTCGGGAACCGAGAAGGACCCCGGGCGCATCTGCTCGTAGGTGATGACTTCCAGTTTGATCTCGTCGCGGTCGTACCCGACGGCGGTGTCGAGGCGGGTGAGCGGCCGGTGCAGGTCCTCGTACACCCACCAGTCGCCGATCGGGCCGTCGTCGCCCTTGGCTCCCATGACGGGGGCGAACTTGCCGCCGAGGAAGGTCATTTCCTTCAAGGGGGCGCGGACGACGCGGGGGCCGGTGTCCTGGTACTTGGACGGGAGCCGGTCCCGCCAGACGTGGGGGGGCTCAACCGTGTGGTCGTCCACCGAGATGATCTTCGGGAAGGTCTCCATGGCTCATACGGTAGCGCCGATCTGACGAACCGTCAGCTAGTTGGTCCGTGATCGGCCATGGACGGGCTGACGTGTACGCGCAAGACAGGGCAGACTGACCCTTACACCGAACGGAAGGCAGGGGGACGACAGATGGACGGCGTACCGGCCATCCCGCACCCGCGGAAGCATCCCGAGGGAGCCCGGCCCACCAGCACGTCCAAACACCCGGCCCCTAAAAAAAACCCCAAACCCC
>NZ_JARAYQ010000034.1:0-44564 GCF_033794505.1 Streptomyces sp. MB09-01
CGGGGCGCTCCCCGCAGGGCGTCGAACGCAAGGTGCCTCGGCCCTCCGACCCCCCGCCACGTTCGGCGCCCGAGGAGACGCCCCGGCGCGCGCCCGGCCCCACCCGCAGGGGACGGTCCCCGGCCAAGCGGCGCAGCCATCCCGCGGCCGGCCCCACCCGCAGGGGACGGCCCCCGGCCGAGCGGCGCAGCCATCCCGCGCCCGAGGCACCCGAACCGGCGAGCCCGGCGCATCGGGCCGTGGGCCGCGGGCCGAGAACCCCGGCCGGCCGGTCAGGCCGGCCCCACCCGAACCGGCGAAGCCCGCCGCCCCCGGCACATCGGCCGCGGGCCGAGAACCCCGCGACCCGCGTCAGCCGTTGGGCCTGCCGGCAAGGCGACCGGCCGGTCAGTCCGGGGCCGGGCGGGGGCCGCCCGGGCGGAGCCGGGCCAGCCAGTTCCGCAGGGCGCCGCGGCGGACCCGGCCGCCCTCGTCGCGCGGCAGCGCGCCGACGATCTCCAGCCGCGTGGGCAGGAAGGCCTCCGCGACGCCCAGGGAGACGAGGTGCTCCCGCAGTTCGGCCGGCCCCGGCGGCCGGTCCAGGGCGGTCGGGACCACGACGGCGCAGGGCAGCTCCCCGTGCTCGGGATCGGTGTAGGCGACGACCGCCGCCTCCCGCACCCGCGGGTGGGCCAGCAGCTGCTCCTCCACCTCGGCGACCGGGACCATGAAGATGGCGCCGGTCCGGGTGCCGGCCCGGGCCAGGACCCGTATCCCGCCGTTCCGGTCGGCCGTCGCCAGGTCCCCCGTGGCGAGCCAGCCGTCCCCCCGCTCCCAGGTGGCCACCGGCGCCGGAGCGCCGTGCCGCCAGGTGGCCAGGCAGACCGAGGGACCGCGCACCTCCAGGGCCGACTTCGTGTCCGCGGCGGACACCTCCAGCCCCCGCAGCGGGCGGACGCCGTCACCGCCCTGCGCGGTGTCCCCGGACAGCGCCCCCATGCCGAGTTCGGGCGCCCCCCACACGGAGAGCACCGGTACGCCGAACACCTCGCGCAGTTCGGCGGCGAGCGGCGCCGGGGTGCTGGTGCGGCCTCCCGACAGCACCAGCCGCAGCCGGTCCGTCTCCCGGGGACGCCGTCGCTGCGCGGTGACCAGCTCGGCGAGGTAGGCCGGCTCCGCGTAGACCTGGTCCACCCCGGCCGCGGCCATCAGGTCCAGGCATCGGCCCGGATCCCACACGTCCTGGTAGACCCCCGTCCCGCCGACCGCCAGCGGCCAGCACACGGTGTAGATCAGCGAGGCCAGCGAGGTGAGCGGCAGCGTGCTCAGGAAGACCTCGTCCGGCCGCCGCCCCGGGCCGTCGGGCCCGCTCTGGGCCGAGATGTTCGCGTACAGGGTGTTGGGGGAGTGCAGCACCGAGGTGTACGCGTCCCGCAGACCCATGACGCTGATCAGCAGCGCGGGCCGGTCGGCCTGCCCGCCGCGCGGCCGGCTGCGCAGGCCCGCCTCGGTGCGCTCGTGGGCGGTGCGCTGGAAGTGCGCGCCGAAATCGACCGCTCCGGTCGCCGCTGCGTCCCCCAGGACGACCCGGTGGCGCAGCCACGGCAGCCGCCCGGCGAGGTCCGCCAGGGCCTCCGCGTGCGCGAAGCCCTCCCAGACGTCGGGCACCACGCAGACCCGGGCCCGGGTGCCGTCCAGGATCCGGTGCAGCCCGTGGGCCCGTACCGTCGGCAGTACAGGCACGGCGACCGCGCCGACCCGCAGACAGGCGAGGGTGAGCGCCGCCGTCTCCCACCAGTCGGGCAGCTGGAGGGCGACCGGATCGCCCGGGGCGACCCCGAGCGAGGTCAGGGCGCCGGCGAACCGGTCGACGTACAGGGCGAGCTGGGCGTACGTGAGGGTGACCCGGCGCAGGCCGGCGGGGCGGTGGGCGCGCTCCGAGACGATCGCGGGGCGCTCGGGCGCGCGGGCGGCCGTACGGTACAGGTCGTCGAGGAAGGTCTGCGGGCGCCACCATCCGGCGGCCCGGAACCGGTCCGCGACCTCGGCCGGCGGGACCAGGTCCAGCGGGCGGGCGGGCGTCCGCCCCGGATAGGCGGCCGCCGTACCGGGCGCGGCGGAGCCGGTCAGGCCCATCGGCCCACCGCCCCGGCGACCTGCACGCGGGAACTGCACCCGAGGCGGCGCATCACGTGGCGGACGTGGTTGACGACGGTCCACTCGGAGATGTCCAGCTTGGCTGCTATCTGACGGTTCGTCATACCTTCGGAGACCAGCAGGGCCACCTGGACCTGCCGCGGGGTGAGGGACTGCGCCTCGGGGGCCGTCCCGGCCGCCGCCCGCCGCGAGGGCGCGGGCGACGAAAGGGCCTCCGCCACCGCCGCGGGCACGGTCATCCGGACGCCCTCCGCCCAGGCCACGGCGAAGTCGGTCCAGCCGAGGCGGGCGCTCAGTTCCGCACGGGCCCGCTCGGCCGCGGAGCGCCACTCGTCCGCCACCTCCGCCCCCGTCTCGCCGCGCAGGGTGTCGGCCGCCGCCAGCAGCCGTACCGTCCGAGGCCGCTGGGCGGGCGCAGTGCGGAGCAGCAGCAGGGAGAACTCCTCCAGCGCGCCGGGCAGTTCGGTCCGCTCGTCGAAGGACCCGTACAGCCGCAGGCTCTCCCGCAGCGCCCGGTCGGCCCGGTCCGGCTCGTCGCCTTCCAGGGCGAGCGCGGCCGCGGTCCGCAGGGCGCCCGCGAGCCCCCGCCCGTCGCGGGTCCGCCGGAACGTCTCGACGCACCGGTCCAGCAGCTCCTGCGCCTTGCGCCGGTCCCCCTCGGCGCGCAGGACGGCGGCGAGCGAGCCCGCCGCATCGGCCGCGCCCCCGGTCACGCCCATCGACTCCAGTGCGTTGAGGGCGGTCACCAGTACGGCCCGCGCGCCCGCCGGATCACCGGCCCGCAGCAGGGCCGCGCCGAGCCGGGCGGAGGCGAGCGCGTTCTGCCGGCGGTCGCCGACGGACTTGCCCAGGGCCAGTGCGTGCCGGTGGCGGCGGACGGCCTCCTGCGGATCGCCGAGGGCGAGCGCGAAGACGCCGGACAGGTCGGCGAGCCGGGCCCGTACGCCCTCCGGCAGCGCCGCCCCGCCCGCCTCGACGGTGTCGTCGCACCACTCCAGTCCCTCCCGCAGTCGCCCCTGTGCCAGCCACGGGAGACCGCAGCCGAGCACCAGGGCGGCCACCGTCTCGCTGTCGCCGCGCTCGCGCAGCCGCCGCAGGGCGCCGCTCACGTTCGCGGCCTCGGCCGCCGACTCCCGCAGCAGCCGCCCCTGTTCGGTTCCCCGCAGACCCGGCAATGCGGTGGTGACCAGCTGGCGGTAGCGCTCCGCGTGCGCGTCCAGCGCCGCACCCTCCCGGCCCGAATCCGCCAACTCGGCTCGGCAGTGGGACCGTACGGGCTCGGGCACGGCCAGCCGCAGCTCCCCCTGCTCCTCGCCCACCACGGCGAGCAGCCCGCGGTCCAGCAGGGTCTCGACGGCCGCCTCCGCCGACAGTCCGGCCGCCGGCAGGCCGAAGCCGGGCTCGTACACCGAGAGCCGGCCCAGCAGGGCGCGGGCTCCGTCGTCCAGTCCGCGGCAGCTCCACTCGGCGAGCGCGGCGAGCGAGCGGTGCCGCTCGGGCGCGTTCGCAGGGCCGCCCGACAGGATCGTCGTACGGCCGCGCAGGCGCGCCGACAGCAGGTGCGGGGGGAACAACCGGAGCCGCATCGCGGCGAGTTCGACGGCCAGCGGCAGGCCGCCCAGCAGCGTGCAGATCTCGGCGACGGCCCCGGCGTTCTCCTCGGTGAGCGCGAAGGACGGGTCGGCGTCCCGGGCCCGGCGCACGAACAGCGCGACCGAGGCCGCCTCCCGCACCTCGTGCGGATCGGCGCCGCCGGCCGGCCCGCGCCGCGGCCCCGGCACGGGCAGCGGCGCCAGCGGCAGCAGCTGCTCCCCGTACACGCCGAGCGGCTCCACGGCGGTGGCCAGCACCACCACGCGCGGATCCCCGGTGAGGGCCTCCACGGCCGCGGCGGCGGCCGGGCGCGCCTCGTGGTCGCAGCCGTCGAGCACCACCAGCATCCGGCCGGGCAGGCCGGCCGGAACGGGCAGCTCCGGCGGCTGCTCGGGCAGTCCGGGGAGCTCCGGAAGCCCGGCGCGGACACCCGCGGGGTCCAGGGCCGCCACCCGGGCGAACTCCCCGCCGATCTCCCGTACGACCTCCACGGCCAGCCGGCTCTTGCCCACACCTGCCCGCCCCGTCACCGTCACCAGCCGCACCGACGGGTCCCGCAGCCGCTCCCGCAGCACGTCGGCCTCGAGCTCGCGTCCCACGAGCTCTGTCGCCGGCCCGAGGGACAGCGCCGTGGTTCCCCCCATGCCGGGGGCCTGCCTCCTGTTCATGCGCGGACACCGGCCGGACGGATCCGCCAGAGGCCAGGACGGATCTCCACGGCACGCGCCGCCGCGGCACCCCGGCCGGAACCGGCGCCCGGACCGGACGGGGTGCTCAGCGCGCGCAGCGAGCGCAATGCGTACACCTCCAGCCGGTGGTCGCGCAGCGCGCCCGCCAGCTCCAGGCACTCGCCGAACCAGGCCCGCGCGGTCTCCGGCCCCTCCTGCGCCAGCGCCAGCAGCGCCCGCGCCCGGCTCGCCTCGTACCGGCCCCGCGTGCGGCCGGGCGCCGACAGGGCGGCGAGGGCGGGCTCCAGCAGGGCGGCGGCCTCCGCCGACTCCCCGGCGTCCAGCCGCAGTTCGGCCAGCCCCACCAGGGCGCGGGCCGCCTCCTCCTCGTCGTCCGCCGCCCGGGCGAGCGCCAGTGCCCCGGAGAACACCTCGTGGGCCCGCTCCACGCGCCGGTACTGCCAGGCGAGATCGCCGAGCGAGCGCAGCATCCGGGCCTGGGCCGACCGGTCCCCGCACCGCTCGGCGGCGTCCAGCGCCAGCGTGTAGGCGGCCTCGCCCTCGTCCTGCACCGACCCGCCGGGCAGGGCGTCCGTCAGCCGTACGGTCAGCTCCCACAGACCGGCGTCGTACGCGGTCCTGGCCAGGCGTACGAGCCCGCGCGCTCCCTGCTCCGGTCCGCGGCCGGGCTCCGCGGCGGCGACCGCGTACGCCCGGCACACGCGCTCGGCCCCCGCACGGGCCGCCCCGGTCCGCTCCTCCAGGGCCAGCCGCTCCGCCGCCAGCAGCCGCAGCAGCTCGGGGAGGTGCCAGCCGTCCCGGTCCGCCGCCACCAGCCGCTCGTCGGCCAGGGCTTCCAGGGCCGCCGAGGCCTGCGGTCCGGTCACGTCCAGCGCGGCCGCGGCCTCCCGGGCGCCGAACCGGCCGGGCGGCAGCAGGGACAGCAGCCGAAAGGCCCGCCGCTGGTCGTCGGGGCACGCCGCGTACGCCGCCAGGAGGCGGGCCCGTACGTCCACGTCGCCGGTCCGCAGCGCGTCCAGGCGGCCGCTCTCGTCCCGCAGCCGGTCCGCCAGGGTGGCGGCCGTCCAGTGCGGCCGGGCCGCAAGCTGCGCGGCGGCGGTCCGTACGGCGAGCGGGAGCCGCCCGCACAGTTCGGCGATCTCGGCGACCGTGCCCGGATCGGGGACCGGCCCCGGATCGAGGGCGGGAGCGCCGCCGCGCGTCACCGCGCGGGTCCCGGCACGCCCGGTGAACAGGCCGGCGAGCCGCGCGGCCTCGTCGGGACGCCACGGTGCGAGCACCACGGACCGCAGCCCGGGGAGCCCGGCGGGCACGCGGCGCGCGGTGAGCAGCACCACGGCGCCCCGCAGCGCGGGCAGCAGGGGCCGCACCTGGGTCTCGGAGGTGACGTCGTCCAGGATCAGCAGCACGCGGGGGGCCGTCGAGCGGCCGTCCGCGGGGTCGGCGGGCCCGCCGGCCCGGTGCAGCAGCCGTTCCAGGGCCTGTGCCCCCTCCGCCGGCGGGCCGGCCGTGTCCCGCAGGTCGAGGAAGATCCGCCCGTCGGGGAAGGCGTCCGCCACCCGGTGCGCGGCTTCGACGGCGAGGGCGGTCTTGCCTGCGCCCGGCATGCCCGTCACGGCGACGCAGCCGCCCGCCGGGGCGCTGCGCAGCATCCGCTCCAGCGCGGTGAGTTCGTCCGCCCGGGCGGTGAAACAGGGATCGGCGGCGGGCAGCAGCGCCTCGAGCGCCGCGGACCGGCGGCCCGCGGGAGCGCCTGCGCCCCCGCCGGTGGCCTCGCCCTCGCCTGCCGGCCGCTCGCCGTAGGCGCCTTCGGTCCCGGCCGGCGCCTCGCCCGCGCCCCGCGTTCCGGTCTCCGGCCCCGTCGCGGTCCCCGCCTCGGCCCTGGTGCCGGCCCGGGGCCGGGACAGCGCCGGGTCGCCCTCCAGGATGCGCCGCTGGAGCCGGCTCGACGACGGACCCGGCTCGATCCCCAGCTCCTCGACCAAGGTCGCGCGCAGCAGCGCGAACACCCGTAAGGCCTCGGCCTGCCGGCCGCACCGGTACAGCGCCACCATCAGATGGGTGTGGAACTCCTCGTGCATCCGGTGCTCGGCGACCAGCTCCTGGAGTTCGGCGACCAGTTCACGGTGCAGCCCGAGGTGGAGCTCGGCCCGGATGCGCTCGTCGAGCGCGGTGGTGCGTGCCTCCGCCAGGCGCACTGCAGCGCCCTCCAGCACGGGACCGTGGGGGGTGTCCGACAGCACCGGCCCCCGCCACAGCGCGAGCGCCCGCCGCTGCAGATCGGCGGCGGTGGCGAAGTCGCCCGCCTGCAGGGCCTGGTGGCCGCGCCGGGACAGGTCCTCGAAGGCCGTGCTGTCGACCGCGTCCGCACCGACCCGCAGCAGATAGCCCGGCCGGCGGGTGACCAGCGCCTCCCGGCCGTTCTCCGGGTCGGCGCTCTGCAGGGTCTTGCGCAGGTGGGAGACGTACACCTGGAGCGTCGTCGTCGCGGTGCGCGGCGGCGCGTCCGGCCAGAGCTCGTCGATGAGGCTCTCCACCGACACGACGTCGTTCGCCCGGACCAGCAACGTGCCGAGGACGACCCGCAGTTTGGCGGCCTGCGGGGCGTACGACGTCACCTGGCCGGTGTCCGTGGGGCCCGTACCGCCGGTGACCTCGAGCGGGCCCAGAATCCCGAAGCGCATGGTGCTCAGTAGTCCTGCACCACGGAGGTACGGGCCTCGGCGACGGCCCGGCGGCGCTGCGTCAGGGTGAGCGTGACGGGAACGGCCGGCCGCCCCTCCTCGTCCCGCTCCAGCGGCCCGGCCACCGCCACGCAGCGCAGCGGCAGGTCGCGCTCCGCCGGGCCGCGGAAGTGCACCTGGCAGGCGCCCAGCGTGCTGCGCGCGGGGTTGAGTCCGTGCGCGCGGCCCGAAGCGAGCAGCGACGTCTGGCGCAGTGCCTCCATCAGGTGCAGACCGGAGTACTGGCCGTCCTCGCCGGTGAACACGGGGCTGACCCGGGTGGAGAGCAGCCAGGTGCTGAGCCGGCCGCGCGAGACGTCGGTCGGTTCGCTGATCACGATGTTCTCGGAGGCGTATCGGCCCGCCTCGGCGCGGTCGAGGGGGCGCAGCGGGCCGTCCGGGGCGTCATCGAGCTCGGGCGCGGCCTGCAGGGCCTGTCGGGAGTGCTCCACGTGCTTGCGGTACAGCTTCGGCATGAGGAAGACCAGGCCGGCGGCGCCCGTCGCGCACGGGCGGCCGTCGATGGTGACCTGGAGGTGGAAGTCGAGCCCACGCGGCACCTCGGCCACCACGTTCGCCGGGCGGGCCGTGATGTGGGTCGCCAGGGGGACGGGGCCGGCGGCGCCCGCGTCCGTGCGCCACGCGGAGAGGTCGGTGAAGTCGAGGGTGAAGCGGTAGAAGAGGCCGGGCCGGTCGTCCGGCACGCCGAAGTAGCGGTGCCCGACGAACTCGCCGATCTCGCGCACCGTCTCGGTGGCGATCTGCAGGTCGTGGAAGTGTGCCGGGCCGTCGTTGAAGAGCGGGTGGGTGACGGGAGTCGCGCCGACGAGGGTGAAGTGCTCCTCCCCCAGGCTGGGAGCGTCCAGGGCGTAGTACGCCCGCGTGGGCGGACGGTGGATCAGGTGCTGGGTGCCCGCGGTCGCGTGTCCATGGATGGTGGGGGGCGAGGTCGTGCCGTTGTCGACTGTCATGTCCCTCTCCTTCTCTGCAGCCATGGTGGAGCGGTGGCGGAGCGGGCAGCCACCCGGCGCCGGTGTCAGCAACGTGCATGGCAGGAACTCGTCCCGCCCCGCCGGGCCCGCGGGGGCTTTAGCGACGTCCATGCGGCGGGCGGCACCGTTCCTACCGAGGCCCCGCCCCGGGACGTCCCCCACCCTTCGGGCGGGGCTTCGAACCACTGCTCTCCCCGATCCCGGAAGGGAACCCCCGATGGCCACCACAGGGTCCGCGCGCACCCCCCGCGCCGTACCGGACCGTGCGGAGCCGGCGGGAGCACCGACGGCACCGACGGGACCCGGAGCACCGGGACCGTCGGGACCGCCGGGCCGGGCGCCGGGCGCTCCGACCGCCCGGCTCCGGTTCGGCTACGCCTCGGGATCGCTCGTCACCGGTACCTTCACCACCCTCCCCGGCCTGCTCCTGCTCCCGTACCTCACGGACACCCTGGGCGTGGGCGCCGCGCTGGCCGGTGCGATCGTCTTCGTCCCCAAGGCGTGGGACGCGCTGCTCAACCCGCTGGTCGGGCGGGCCAGCGACCGCACCCGCACCCGCTGGGGCGCCCGCCGCCCGTACGTCCTGGGCGGTGGCCTCGCGATGGCCCTGGCCTTCGCGCTGACCTTCGCGGGCCCGCTGCCGGGCACCGCCGGCGCATGGTTCACCGCGGCCGGCTACCTGCTCACCGCCACCGCGTTCGCCTTCTTCCAAGTGCCGTACGTCGCCATGCCCGCCGAGCTCGCCGACCGCGACGAGGACCGGATGCGGCTGGTCGGCGGGCGGGTCGCCGTCATCGGGGTGGCGGCCCTCGTCACCGGCGCCGCCGCTCCCGCCCTCGTCGAGGCCGGTGGCGGCGGCCTCGCCGGGCACCGCTGGGCCGGCGTGTTCGGCGGGGCGGTCATCGCCCTGGGCGCGCTCTGGGTCTTCGCCGGCACCTCCGGCGGCGGCCGCCGCGGCCGGGTCCTGGAGAGCGAGCCCAGCCTGCGCCGCCAGTTCGCCGCGGCCCGCGGCAACCCCTCCTTCATGGCACTGCTGCGGTGCGTGGTCGCCCAGTCCGTCGCGACCGGGGTCCTCCTCGCGGGCGCGCCGTACTTCGCCGACCACGTGCTGCACGACTCCGCCGGGGTCGGCCCCATGGTGGCCGCGTTCGTCGCCCCCAACCTGCTGACCCTGCCGCTCTGGTCGCGGCTGCGGGGCCGCCGCGGCCACGCCTTCGCCTCCGCGCTCTTCGCCGCCGGCTGCCTGCTCTTCCTCGCGGCGCCCGTGCTGCCCCCGGCGGCGGTGCTCGCCACCATGGCGCTCGCGGGCACCGGCCACGCGGGCCAGCTGCTCTTCCTGTACGCGATGCTGCCGCAGTGCATCGCCGATGACACCGCCCGCACCGAGCGCCGCCAGGCGGGAGTCCTGTCCGGCCTGTTCACCACCGGTGAGGCGCTCGGCGTCGCCCTCGGCCCCTTCCTCTACGGCCTCGTGCTCCAGCTCTCCGGCTACGTCTCCTCCGGCACCGGCCGCGCCGCCGAGCAGAGCGCGACCGCCGAACTGGGCATGCTGGCCGGGTTCGTCCTCCTCCCGGCCCTCGCCACCGCGGTCGCCGTCGTCCTGCTGCGCGGATACGGACGTACGGGCCGCCGCCCCTATTGACCCCTCATCCGTCGCGTATCCGGTGACACGGGTATGCGGGACCCCGTAGGCGCAGGATGATGGGACGATCATGGCTCGCGGGCATCGGGGGATGGCGTGACGTACACACAGGGGTGGGCCCAGGTCGGTTTCGGTCCGGGGGTACGGGCCCTGATCGAGGAAGAGCTCCTCCCGGACCGGAGCGTCATCGTCCGGACCGGCACGTACGTCGTCGACCCGCCCTTCTTCGGCAACGGCGACATCGGGAGGGTCGCCGTCTGCGGAGCGGTCAACGAACTGGCCGTCACCGGCGCCGAACCCCGGCACGTCGCCCTCGGCATCGTGCTGGAGGCCGGGCTGCCGCTGGAGCTGGTGCACAGGCTGATCGCTTCGGTGCGCTCGGCCGCCGCCGAGGCCGGGGTCACGATCGCGGCCGTCGACACCCAGGTCGTCCGCGCGGGCGAGGCCGACCGGGTCTTCGTCACCGCGACCGCCTTCGGGGTGCCGGTCCCCGGCGCACCGGCCCTGGAACTCGACTCGGTCCGGCCGGGCGACCGCATCCTGGTGACCGGGCCGCTGGGCAGCCACGCCGCCCACCTGGTCTCGCTGCGCGACGGCCTCGGGTACGAGCACCACGTGCCCAGCGACTGCGCCCCGCTCGGCGGCCTGCTGCGGGCGGTGGGCGCCGACGTCCGCCACGCCCGCACGGTGGTCGCGGGAGGCCTGGCGGAGGTGCTGCGCCAGTGCGCCGCGGGCCGCGGCCTGACGCTGTGCGTCGAGGAGGCCGCCCTGCCCGTCCGGTACGAGGCCCGGGTGGCCCTCGGAGCCCGGGGCCTGGCGCCCCTGGACGCGGCCTGTGCGGGCTGCCTCTGCCTGTTCGTCCCGCCGGAGCACACCGCCCGGGTCCTGGCGGCGCTGCGCGCCCACCCCTACGGACGCCGGGCCGCCGTCGTCGGAGAGGTCACGGCCGACCCGATGGGCGACGTGGAGTTCCTGGCTCCCGACGGCCGCCTCCACACGCGCACCGTCCCGCCCGGCTCCGTCCCCGAACGTCTCCTCTGACCGTCCGCCGCGGCCGGCCCCGGCAGGGTGGGGAACGCCCAAATCCGTTTCGCGGACGGTTGGTTGATCGGCCGGTGGGGCGTCCCGTCGGCGCATATGCTCGGCCCGTACGGACGTGCGTCCGTACGTCCGAACGCCTCGCGAACCGTAAGGGGACCGCGCCGTGAGTGTCCGCATTCAACCCTCCTCCCAGGTCGACGAGAGCGCCGAGCTCGGTGAGGGAACCACGATCTGGGATCTGGCGCAGATACGGGAGGAGGCCCGGCTCGGGCGCGGGTGCATCGTGGGGCGCGGGGCGTACGTCGGCCCCGGCGTGCGGATCGGGGACCACGTGAAGCTCCAGAACTACGCGCTCGTGTACGAGCCGGCCGAGCTCGGCGACGGCGTGTTCATCGGTCCGGCGGCCGTCCTCACCAACGACTTCTACCCCCGCGCGGTCGAACCCGACGGCCGGCTCAAGCGCGACGGCGACTGGGAGCCCGCCGGGGTCGTGGTCGCCGAGGGGGCCTCGCTGGGAGCCCGCTCGGTGTGCGTGGCCGGGGTGCGGGTCGGACGCTGGGCCCTGGTCGCGGCCGGCGCCGTCGTGTCGAAGGACGTACCGGACTTCGCGCTCGTGGCGGGCGTGCCGGCGCGGCGGATCGGCTGGGTGGGCCGGGCCGGGGTCCGTCTGGTGGAGCGCGCGGGCGAGCCCGGCGTATGGGAGTGCCCGCGCACCGGCGCGCTGCACGACGAGAAGGACGGCACGCTCCTCGAGCGAACCTGACGGAACGTCGGCAAACTACGTCATCGGCATTTCCTCAAAACCGCAATCAACGAACATCCGTGGGCATACCTTGTCCCTGTATACGGGATCTGAGCACGCAACAGACCGTGCTCAGTGGGGGGTTGTAACACGACGAGGGCATCGCGGGCAGTGTGACGGCCGGCGCGGACACCACGCGCCTGCTGGCACTGCCGATCACGCATGCTCCAGTCCGAGGCATCGCTGGGGGGTCCAGACGCAGCCTCCGGACGGCTCGTGCCACCGGTAGGACGACACCGGCGGCACGGGCGTCGCCGTCATGCGCAATCCCCCTCCGAGGAGCGATCAGAGGGGGTAGGTGTCTTGGTGCCGTACGGCGCGGGCATACGGGGTGCGCGGAGCACCCGGGGAGTCGGGGTGGGGACCCGATGACCAGCACACGATTAGGAGCACTGGCCGGCGAGGACCTGCCGCTGCACGCCCTCGCCGAGCGGCTGCTCGCGCTGGCCGAGGCGGGACTTCCCGCGATGTACCTGCCGGGCGCCGAGACCTTCGTGTTCACCAGGGCGGGGACCGTCCCGCCCGACGGCACCCGCCGCCTGGAGCAGCGGGGGACCAGCACCCGGTACGCGGCCATCACGGCGCTGGGCGCCCGCTTCCTGCCCGCGGACCGCCAGCGCGCCCTGTTCGGCGGACGCTCCGCCGAGGAGTTCGCGGGCCTGCTCGTGGAGCGGCTGCCGGGGGTGGTGAACCTCGGCGACGCGGCACTCATCGCCTGGGCCGCCGCCGAGACCGGCCACCCGAAGCTGTCCGACGCCCTCGACCGGGTGGCGGCGCTGGACGTGCCCGGGCGGCCGCAGTACACCGTCGAGGCGGCCTGGGTGCTCTCCGCCCTCGCCGCCGCGCGCACCGCGGTGGACGTGGAGGACCGCCTCGCGGCCGCCCGCACCCGCCTGCTGGCGGCCAGGACGGGCGACGGCCCGCTCTTCCCGCACGCCACCGGGCCGGGGCTGGTACCGGGATACCGCTCCCACGTGGCCTGCTTCGCCGACCAGACCTATCCGCTCCAGGCACTGGCCCGGCTGCACGCGAGCGGCGGCGACCCGGAGGCCCTCGCGGCCGCCGACGCCTGCGCCGCCCGCATCTGCGCCCTGCAGGGCGACGGCGGCCAGTGGTGGTGGCACTACGACGCCCGCCGCGGCGGAGTGATCGAGGGCTACCCGGTCTACAGCGTGCACCAGCACGCCATGGCCCCGACCGCGCTGCTCGACCTGGCCGACGCGGGCGGCACCGACTTCGGCGCCGCCGTCCGCAAGGGTCTGCGCTGGATGACCGACGTGCCCGAGCTCGCCGGTCCCGCCGGGACCCCGCGGGAGCCGATGATCCGCGAGGACTTCGGCGTCACCTGGCGCAAGGTCTACCGCGGCGACCCGAAGAAGGCCGTCCGCGCCGCCCGCGGGCTCACCACCCGGGTGGCTCCCGGCGCCCGGCTCGCCCCGCTGGACCGGATCTTCCGGCCCCTCGCGGTGGACCGGGAATGCCGCCCGTACGAGTTCGGCTGGATGCTCTTCGCCTGGCTCGGGGGGCTGCCGAGATGACCCGACGGCCCACCCTCTTCGGGATCGCGCTCGATCCCCTGACCATGGACGAGACCGTGCAGCGATGCCTCGACGCGGTGCGGCGCGGTGAACAGATCGAGATCGGCATGGTCAACGCCGCCAAGCTGGTCAACATGCGGCGCGACCCCCGTCTCGCCGAGGCGGTCGCCGGCTGCGACCTCGTCCTGGCCGACGGCCAGGCGGTGGTCTGGGCCGGCCGCGTCCTGGGCGTGCGGCTGCCCGAACGGGTCGCGGGCATCGACCTGTTCATGCGGCTGCTCGCGGCGGCCGAGGTGGCGGACATCCCCGTCTACCTGCTCGGCGCCGAACAGGCCGTCCTGGAACTGATGCTCCGGCAGATCTCCGAACGCTTCCCCGGACTGCGGGTGGCCGGCAGCCGCAACGGCTACTTCGCCGACTCCGACCAGGAGCCGATCGCCGACGGCGTCGCGGACAGCGGCGCCCGGATGCTGTTCCTCGGGATGACCTCGCCCAAGAAGGAGATCTTCACCGCGGGCTACGGCAAGCGCACCGGCGCGCACGTCGTCCACGGCGTCGGCGGCTCCTTCGACATCCTCGCCGGCGTCACCAGGAGGGCCCCGCTGGTCTGGCAGCGGATGGGACTCGAATGGTTCTACCGCACCCTCCAGGAGCCGCGCCGTCTCGGCAAGCGCTACCTCACCACCAACGCCGCCTTCCTGGCCATGACGGTCCGGGAGCTCATCCACCGCACACCGTCTGCCGGTTCCGCGAACAGGAGTCACTGATGCGCGTCGTCGTCGTGGGACAGGGATACGTCGGACTGCCGCTGGCCGTCCGGGCCGCCGAGGTCGGACACCAGGTGATCGGGTACGACGTGGACGCGCGGCGGGTCAAGAGCCTCGCCGCCGGCGAATCGTACGTGGAGGACGTCTCCTCCGAACGGCTGAACCGGGCGCTGGCCAACGGCTCCTACCGCCCGAGCGAACTGGCCCGGGACTGCGGCGGCTTCGACGTCGCCGTCGTCACCGTGCCGACCCCCTTACAGGACGGCGCCCCCGACCTGCGCTACATCGAGGAGTCGGCGCACACCCTGGCCCGCTTCCTGCGCCCGGGCGCGACCGTCGTCCTGGAGTCCACCACCTACCCGGGCACCACCGAGGAGCTCTTCGCGCCGATCCTGGAGGACGGCTCCGGGCTCACCGCGGGAGAGGACTTCCACCTCGGCTACAGCCCCGAGCGCATCGACCCCGGCAACACCGTCTGGGGCTTCCAGCAGACCCCCAAGGTGGTCTCCGGAGTCGACGCCCGCTCCCTCAAGGCCGTCGAGGCCTTCTACGGGGAACTCGTCGACACCACGGTCCCCGTCCGCTCGCCCAAGGAGGCCGAGCTGGCGAAACTGCTGGAGAACACCTTCCGGCACGTGAACATCGCCCTGGTCAACGAGATCGCGATGTTCGCCCGGCACCTCGACATCGACGTCTGGCAGGCCATCGACGCGGCCTCCAGCAAGCCCTTCGGCTTCATGAAGTTCACCCCCGGGCCGGGCGTCGGCGGCCACTGCCTGCCGATCGACCCCTCGTACCTGAACTGGCGGGTGCAGCGCGAACTCGGCCAGAACTTCCGCTTCGTCGAACTCGCCAACGACATCAACAACCACATGCCCGAGTACGTGACCCGCCGCGTGATCGACGCGCTCAACGCCAAGCGCCGCTCGGTCAACGGCTCCAAGGTGCTGCTGCTGGGGCTCGCCTACAAGAAGAACACCGGCGACGCGCGGGAGTCGCCCGCCGTCCGCATCGCCGAACTGCTCCTCGACATGGGGGCCAAGGTCCGCGCCGTCGACCCCCACGTCGTGGAGAGCATCAAGGTCGACGCCCGGCTCGTCCGGGTCGAGCCCACCCGCAAGGAAGTGGCGGCCGCCGACGTGGTCGTCCTGCTCACCGACCACGACTCCTTCGACTACCAGATGATCGAGGAGCACGCTTCCTTCGTCCTCGACACCCGCAACCGCATGACCGGACCGAAGGTGGAGGTGCTCTGACCCATGACCAGGATCGTCTGCGTGGCCGGGGCCCGGCCCAACTACATGAAGATCAAACCGGTGATGGACGCACTGGAGCGCCGCGGCGCCGAGGTGATCCTCGTCCACACCGGACAGCACTACGACGAGTCCATGAACGACGTGTTCTTCCGCGACCTCGGCATCCGGCCGCCCGACCGGTACCTGGGCGCCGGATCCGGCACCCACGCCCAGCAGACCGGGCGGGTGATGGCCGCCTTCGAGCCGCTGCTCGAGGAACTGGCTCCGGACGCGGTGGTGGTGGTCGGCGACATCAACTCCACCCTCGCCTGCGCCCTGGTCACCGCGAAGGCCGGCCCGCTGCTGGCCCACGTGGAATCCGGCCTGCGCAGCCGGGACTGGAGCATGCCGGAGGAGGTCAACCGGGTCGCCACCGACCGGCTCAGCGACTACCTCCTCGTCCCCTCGCCCGACGCGGCCGCGAACCTGCGGGCGGAGGGCTACCGGGAGGACCAGATCCACGTCGTGGGCAACGTCATGATCGACACCCTCCTCGCCAATCTGGACCGGGCCAGGAAGTCGGACGTCCTGGACCGGTACGGACTCACCCGCGGCGGCTACGGCCTGGTCACCCTGCACCGCCCGGCCAACGTCGACGACCCCGCCGCCCTGCGCGGCCTGCTCAAGGCCCTGGGCGAGATCGCCGACCGCTGCCCGCTGCTGCTGCCCGTGCACCCGCGGGCCGCCGAACGGCTCGCCGAACTGGGCGTGCCCGGCGGGATCAGGCTCGTACCGGCGGCCGGATACCTCGACTTCATCGCCCTGCAGGACTCCGCGCGCCTGGTGCTCACCGACTCCGGGGGCGTCCAGGAGGAGACCACCGCCCTGGGCGTGCCCTGTGTGACCCTCCGGGACAACACCGAGCGCCCCATCACCGTCGAGGAGGGCACCAACGTCCTCGCGGGCACGGATCCGGACCGCATCACGGCCACCGTGAACCGGGTGCTCGACCACCCGCCCGCGCCCCGCTGCCCCGGACTATGGGACGGCCGGGCGAGCGAACGCATCGCCGCGGTCCTGCTCGACGGCCCGCCCGCGCACACACGGCCGCGCCCGACCGACCTCGTCCCGCGCGGGTCGGCCACCGATCAACAGCACGTGCTGTAAACGCAATTCGAAGGGGAAGACCATGGATCTCGCGGAGATCTGGCGGGTCATGCGCAGACGCTGGTACGTGCTGCTGCCCGGACTGCTGATCACGGCGGTGCTCACCGCCGCCGTGTACCTGCTGGTCCCGGTGGAGTACCGCTCGCAGAGCACGGTGACGCTGCTGAACTCGGAGAAGGCCACGGTGGCCTTCGACGGCAACCCCTTCCTGAGCACCCAGGCCTCGCTCACCGGGATGGCCGACGGTCTGGCCCGCAACCTCAACTCCGACGGCGCCAAGGCCGACCTCAAGGCCCTGGGCGTCACCGGAGTGCACGAGGCGAAGATCGCCGACAACGCGCTCGGCCCCTACATGTGGCTGAGCGTCGTCGGGACCGACCCGGCCGCCGTGCTGAAGTCGGACGAGATCCTCACCACCTACGCGGAGAAGCGGCTGCAGGAGTTCCAGAGCCAGCAGTCGGTGGCCCCCGACGCCATGATCCGGATGTCGACGATCGTGCCTCCCCAGAAGCCGCAGGCACAGACCAAGGCCAGGCTCCAGTTCCTGGTCATGGCGGGCGCGCTGGGCTTCGTGCTCAGCCTGGTGGCCACCTTCTTCGCGGAGGCCCGCAAGCGGCAGCGGCCGTCGCCCCGCAAGCACCGGCCCGCCCCCGGCGAAGGCGGCGAGCCCGGCGGACCGGCCGCGGACGACGCCGGTGACCCGACGGCCACCCTGCGCATGACCGTCGCCCACCCGGCCGGCTCCCGTTCGGCCGGATCGCCGTGACCGCCGCGGGAACGGACACCCAGACCGCCCCGGCGGCGGCGCCGTCGCTCGGGCGGAAGGTCGGCTCGGCCGCCCGGTGGAGCCTGATCAACACCGTGGTCATGCGCCTCGGCAACTTCGTGACCGGGATCGTCCTGGCCCGCTTCTTCCTCGGACCCGAGGCCTGGGGCGTGTACGGGATCGCGCAGACGGTGCTGCTGGTCCTGCTCTCCGCGAACGAACTCGGCGTCTCACTGGCGATCATCCGCTGGGAGGGCGACCCGCGCCGCTTCGCCCCGACCGTCCTCACCCTCAGCGCCCTGTCCAGCTGCCTGCTGTACGTGGTGCTGTTCGCGTCGGCCCCCGCCGTGGCCGACGTACTCGGCTCGCCCGAGGCCTCCGGCGTCCTGCGGGTCATGTGCCTGGTCGTGGTCCTCGACGGCCTGTCCCAGGTGCCCGCGGGCTTCCTCACCCGCGCCTTCGCACAGGGGCGGCGGATGGCCGTCGACGCGGTCAACTTCGTGCTCAGCACCACGGTGACCCTGCTGCTGGCCGTCCAGGGCTGGGGCGCCATGAGCTTCGCCTGGGGCGCCGTCGCCGGCAGCGCGGGCGCGCTCGTCGGCTGCTGCCTCGCGGCCCCCGGCACCCTGCGGTTCGGCTGGGACCGGGAACAGGCCCGGGCCCTGCTCCGCTTCGGGCTGCCGCTCGCCGGGGCCAGCCTGCTCGCCCTCGGCGTCGCCAACGTGCCGCCCATGGTGGTGGGTTCGACCCTGGACCAGCTGGCCCTCGGCTTCTACGTGCTCGCGTTCAACATCTCCGGCTGGCCCGTACGGATCGTCTCCGAGGCGGCCCGCCGGGTCTCCTTCGCCGGCTTCTCCCGGCTCGCCGAGTCCCCGAAGGCCCTGGCCGACGGATTCGGCCGCGCCCTCGCCGTCCTGGTGACCGTCACCGTCCCGCTCTGCGTGCTGCTGGCCGGCCTCGCCGGACCGATCGTGGAGCTCGTCTACGGGGAGCGCTGGGGGCCCGCCGCCCGCGCACTGCCCTGGCTGATGGCCCTCGGCCTGATCCGCATCGGCTGCGAACTCGCCTACGACTGCCTGGTGGCCATCGGCCGTCGCCGCTCACTCATCGCCGTCCAGGGAATATGGCTCCTCCTCCTGATCCCGGTCCTCGTGGCCGGTGCCCGCACCGGCGGGATCGCGGGGGTGGCCCAGGGCCAGGTCCTGGTCGCCGCGGTCGTCGTGGTGCCGGTGTACCTGGTCGCCCTGCACCGCGGCGGCATCCGGTTCGCCGTCGTCGCCCGGGCCTGCGCCTGGCCCTTGCTCGGCGGGACGGTGATGGCCGCGGTGGTCCTAGGCCTGGAGCGGTACCTCGGCGACGGGGTGCTCGCGCTCCTGGCGACCACGATCGCCGCCACGCTCGTCTACGGGCTGTGCGTCCTGCCCAGCCGCTCGTTGCTCCGGGGGTAGCGCCGTGACACAGCACCGAAGGCGGCTGGGGGCGTGGCTGCTCGCCGGCGTCGTGCTGGCCGTCGTACTGACCCTCTTCCAGGCGGACCGCACCGGCGTGGGCGAGCACGCGGCCGCGCCGTCCGCGACACCTTCCGCGGCCCCCTCCGGTAGCGGCGCGCCCGCGCCCGGCGCCACGCCGAGCCCCTCGGCCACCCCCTCCCCGACGCCCGCACCGGGCACGGCCGAACCGTCGCCCTCGGCCTCCGCCTCCGCGTGCGCCTCGCCCGGCGCCTGCGGATTCCCCGACGCGAGCAGCACCGGCCCGCGGATCGCCCTGGAGCGCCACGACACGGGGAACATGTCGGTCAAGAAGGACGGCACGGTCATCAAGGGCTGGGACATCCGCGGCTCGCTCGACATCTACGCCAACGACGTCACCGTCATCGACAGCAGGATCACCTCCACCAACTGGTGGGGGATCAACCTGCGCCCCGGCTTCAGCGGGCTGAAGGTCCTGCACACCACCATCACCGCCGTGCCGGGCAAGGGCCCCGACAACGGCGGGGTGAACTACGCCGTCTCCAACATGGGCGCCAGCTCCATCGAGGTCGGCTGGTGCGACATCTCGGTCTTCGGCAACGCCCTGTCCATGGGCCAGGGGGACCTGCACGACAACTACGTGCACGACCTCGTCGCGTTCCGCAACCAGGGCGGGGAATGGCAGCACACCGACGCCGTCATCAGCGGGGGCGGCAACAAGGGCCGGCTGATCCTGCGCCACAACACCCTGCTGAACTCCACCCCGGTGGACCGGGGAGCCACCGCGGCCGTGGGCCTGTTCGCCGACACCGGGGTCGTCTCCTCCGTGGTCGTCGACGGCAACTGGCTGGCCGGGGGAGCGTACGCGCTCTACGGCGGCGGCCCGGGCGCCACCGGCATCCAGGTCACCGACAACGTCTTCTCCACCCAGTACCACCCGGGCGCCGGAGCCTACGGCCCGGTCGCCGCCTGGAACGCGGGCGGCGCCGGGAACGTGTGGAAGGGCAACCGCATGTCCGACGGCCGGCCCGTCGTCCCCGAACCCACCGGCTGACCACGGAGAGTTGATGATGCGCCGGATCGCACGGGCCCCCTGGGCGCTGCTCAAGCGGGCCTTCGGCTGGCTGGTGCTCTTCGAGGCCCGCAACAAGCTCCTGCTCTTCCCCTCCGCAGTGCGGCTGCGGCGCTTCGAGGAGGCCGAGGCCGCCCGTCTCGCCGCCCTCCTGGGCCGGCCCCCGGCCGCGCTCGTCGCCACCGTCATCCCCACCCACCGGCGCCCCGAGGGACTGGGCGCGGCGGTCCGCTCGGCGCTGGCGCAGACCGTCACCGACCAGGTGGTCATCGTCGTCGACGACGGCGCAGGGCTGCCCGAACTGCCCGCGGACCCGCGGCTGTTCGCGGTCTCCCTGGCCCGCAACACCGCCACCGCCGGCATCGTCCGCAACGTGGGCATCCGGCTCACCCGCTCCCGGTACGTGGCCTTCCTGGACGACGACAACCTCTGGGAGCCCGACCACCTGGAGCAGGCCCTGGCGGTACTGGAGCCCTCCGGCGGCCCCGACGCCGTCTACACCGCACTGCGCAGGGTGCTGCCCGACGGCACCGAACGGGACGTCCTGTCGGTGCCCTTCGACCGCCGCCGCGCCGCCCACGAGGCCTTCCTGGACACCAACGCCTTCGTGGCCCGGCGCAACCGGTCCCTGTACTTCAGCCGGCTGCGCCGCACCCCCGAGGTGCTGCCCCGCGAGGACTGGGAGCTCGTCCGCCGCTACGCCCGCCGCCACGAGGTCCGCCACCTGCCCCGCCCCACCGTCCGCTACCTGGTCAACCCGGACAGCTTCTGGACCGCCTGGCAGGACACCCCCTAGGGACCGGGGGTGGCGCGCAGTGCGGACGGGCTGGCCAGGGCGCGGGCGGCCGCCAGGCTGGCGGGGCGGCCGAGGACGGCCCGCGAGGTCTCCCGCAGCAGGACCGCCGCCCGGAAGGCGGCCGTCGCCGCCGCTCCGTGGCGGCGCCCGTAGAGCCTCACCCGGTTGAGCGTCAGCAGGGTCCACAGGCGCGGCGAGACCTGCGAGTCCCCGCCGAGATGGGTGGCCGCCGCCGCCGGCTCCAGCCGGGTGACGAAACCGTGGTCCCGCGCCCGCAGGCAGTACTCGGTCTCCTCCGAGTACAGGAAGAAGGACTCGTCCCAGGCCCCGCAGGCGTCCAGGCACTCCCGCGACAGGGCCATCAGCGCGCCGGTGGCCCAGTCGGCGACCGTCGCCCGCTCGTACGCGGCCGGGTCCGTGACCAGTTCGCTCCAGCGCGGGAACCGCCCGGCCCGGCGGTTGCCGATCACCGCCTCGCCGAGGGCGCGGGTCACGCGCGACTCGCGGCGCAGCGAGTGCAGGAGCGTCCGGCCGTCCTCCTCGTACAGCAGCGGGACGCTGATCCCGACCCGTCCGCCGCCGGGCGCCGCGGCGCCGAGCGCGTCCAGGAGCAGCGCGGCGCAGCCCTGCCGCATCCGGACGTCCGGGTTGCACACCAGGGCCGCCCGGAAGCCGCCCTCCCACTCGGCGGCGGCGCCGAGAGCGGCGTTCACCCCGGCCGCGTACCCGGCGTTGCGGCCGGTCTGGACGACCGTCGCCTCAGGGGCCAGGGAGCGGAGCACGTCCACGGTGTCGTCGGCCGAGTCGTTGTCGGCGACGACCAGGCGCCAGTCGAGCCCGGCCATCCCCTCCGGCAGCGAGGCGAGGAACGCGGGGAGCACCGCAGCGCTGTTCCAGGTGACGACGAGGACGGCTACCGGGCCGGAGCCGGGGAGGGGCTGAGGGGAGGCTGGGCGGCGGGAAGACATGGGAACTCCACGGATCGGGGCTTCGGCGCCGCGCGCCGGATGAAGCCGAGGTAGCTGCCTCCGGCGGCGATCGTCAGGAAGAACATCCCGGCGAACATCGGGAAGCTGAGTGCGTCGAAGGTGGCGCTGACGACGAGGGCGACGACGGCGGAGGCGAAGAACGCCTGCCCGAGCTCCCGGTCGGACTCGCCGGCGGCCAGCCGGCGGATCGCCCCGCCCTGGTGGATGCCGGTGAGGAACAGGAACAGGAGCGCGAACAGCCCCAGGAAGCCCATCTCGGCGAGGGTCAGCATGTACTGGTTGTCGGTGAAGAAGTACAGCTCGGGGATGAAGGTGCCCAGACCCCGTCCGGCGAACGGGCGCTCGTCCAGGTAGGGGACGATCGCGCTGTACTTGACCGTACGGGCCTGGGTACTGCTGTCGGAGTTCGTCAGGAAGGACGCGAACAGCGCCGTGATGGTGCCGATCAGCCCCGGGATGATGATCTTGAAGCAGGCCACCGCGCCCAGCAGCACACCGATCGCGCTCCACCTGCGCTGCGGCTTCCAGCGCGGCACCATCACCAGGATCACGATCAGCGCCCCGATGATCGAGGTGCGCGACACCGTCAGCGGCAGCGCCCCGCCCATCAGCACCACCGGCCCCCAGCGGCGCCACGCCCGCAGGTGCTTGCGTACCGGATCGAAGGCCTGCTGCACGGCGAAGGGCAGCAGCAGCGCCAGCATCCCGCCGAACTCCAGCGGCTGCGCCGTGGTGGACCGGGGCCGGGTGAACGCCCCCCGGTCCAGCGTCGCGATCTGCGGGACGCTCGACTGCAGCCCGGGGATGCCGATGCTGTCGGCGATGTTCGTCGCCGTGAAGAAGTCGTAGAACCCTATGGCGGCCACGATCGTCCCCATCACCACGGCCCGGCGCAGCAGTACGTCCAGGCGCGAGCGGTCCTGGATGCCGGCGGAGACCAGCACCACCAGTGCCACCCACACCAGCAGGGCGATCAGGCCGCGGTCCGCGCCGAGGAGCTCCTTGCGCACGCTCCCGCGGCCCGCGTTCGCGATGTAGGAGGCCAGCACCGACACGGCCAGCAGCCACATGGCGACCCGGGGCAGCCGGGTCCCGGGAGCCGGCCGGATCCGGCCGGTGAGCCAGGTCGCGAGGTACCAGAGCAGGGCGAGCAGGGCGAACACGTTGGCCGGGGTGCCCACCCCGCCCAGGCCCGGCAGCGTCAGGTTCGACGGGATGAAGAAGGCCAGCGCCAGATAGCCGGTGAGCAGGGCGGTGGCGTCGACGTGGCGGCCCCGGGACCTGCGGCGGCCGGCGCGCCCTCGCGCGGTGGCCCCGGCGGGGCCCTCGCGCCTGCGGCGGCGGGCCGCCAGCAGGGCGTCCGCCACGAAGGAGAGGGTGAACCCGCTGCTGACACCGAGGATGAGGACCCCCAGCACCTGCTGGTAGCGGCTCTTGAGTTGCGCCACCGGGGTCTGCGGCAGCACCACCGGCGTGCTCTGCACGAAGTAGGCGGGCTGGACCTTGGCCGCCGTCTGGAGCGCGTTGAGCTGCTCGCCGGCGAAGGCCGTCAGCGTGTTCGTCTCCTCCAGCACCTTCCCCCGGTCGGTGCCCGTGACCGTCATCGTCAGCAGCGGGCCCGAGGTGTTCGCGGCGAACCCGACGGTGTACGGATCGGTCACGCCCAGGCTGTGCAGGTCGCGGGCGGCGTCGGCCCCGGACAGCGTCCTGATCAGCACGTCCGCCGTCACGACCAGGGTGCCGCCCGCGTTGGATATGGGGTTGCCGAAGGCGGGCGGCAGCTGGGAGGCCGCGCTGGAGTCGAGCAGCGCGACCGAGCTCTGCGACTGGTACGCCACCGGCACCGACCGGTACAGCTGGAGCGCCGCCAGCAGGCTGAGCAGGATGGCCGGCACGATCACGTACCAGCGACGTCGCAGCACCGCGGCCATGTCACGAATGCTCACGAACACCCCTGCCGGGTGGCGGATTTGATGGCGGACCTACCCGGGTCCTGCAAAGATCGGTCATGAAGGAGGGGATCCCCGTGTCGCCTGGTGAGTTGGTCCGCGCGCTGCGTCGGCGCTGGTACGTCCTGGTCGTGGCGGTGCTGGTCGCGGCCGCCGGCGCGGCGGCGGTGCTGCGGCCCGAACCGGTCTACCTCAGCTCGGCGATCGTGGTGCTCAAACCGCCGGTGACCAGCACGCAGCCGAACCAGCTCGCGAACCTCCAACCGCCGCTCGCCGCCGTCTCGTACGGGGTGGTGCAGCAGCTCGGCTCGCCCGCCGGAGCGGCCGAGCTCAAGGCCGCGGGTGTCACCGGCACCTACCGGATGACACCGCGCAACAGCGGTACCAGCGTCACCCCGCGCCACCTGATCCCCTCGCTGCAGATCCAGGTGGAGCACTCCGACCCCGCGACGGCCGACGCCTCCGTACGGAAGATCATCGAGGCCTACACCCGGCACCTGACCGACCTCCAGACGCAGCAGGGCATCCCGGCCGGGGCACGGATGAGCGTGGACCTCCTGGTGCAGCCGCACGCGGTCGCGCGGACCGGCGACCGGGTGCGTGCCCTGGCCGGAGTGGCCCTGCTGGCCGTGGTCGGCGGCATGGCTGCGGCGCTGTGGACCGACCGGCTCCTGACACGCCGGAACCGGCGCCGGCGCGAGAGCGCCGACGCCGGTCCGCAGGACCCGCCGGAAGAAGCGGTGGAGACGGTGGAGAAGGGGCATCAGATTCCTCGGCGCTTCCAGGACCGCCACCACAGCCACTCGCGCCCCCGGTCGGCGACGGCCGACAGCACCAGCGGCTGGAGGTAGGGCATCACGCGCGGTCCGATCCGCCGGCGTCTGCGCAGCGCCCGGTACTCGGCCAGCGACGTGTAGCCGCCGGGCAGGCACTCGGCGGCGAACTCCACGAGCTCGTCGACCGGTACCACCGCCGTGCGTCCCCGGTCGTACGCCCGGTAGGCGCGCCGCAGCGCGTACCGGGCGAGCCGGGTGCGCGCCGCCAGCGCCAGCCGGTCGGAACCGGGCAGCAGGCCGGCGCACTTGTCGAGCACCGAGTCGAAGGCGACCAGGCGCTGGCGCAGGTCGTCGAGCTGTCCGCCGAAGTCCGTGGTGGACATGTTGTTGCCGTGGACCCGGTAGAAGGCCTGGTCGGCCCCCCGGACGTAGCCCACGTCGGCATGGGCGGCGAGCCGCATCCACATCTCGATGTCCCCGGCGTGCGGCAGCTCGGGATCGTAGCCGCCGACCTTGCGCTGGAGGCTGGTGCGGACGACCACCTCGGGTGAGGTGATGCATCCGGTGCCCTCCCGGAACCGCCGCTCCAGCCACCACTGCCCGGGATAGACGACCGACCCCGTGCTGTGGGTGCGGGCCGCGGGCAGCGGGCCGCCGTGCTGGAACCGCAGCGGCCGGCCGTAGGCGAAACCGGCCTCCGGATGCGCGTCGAGCAGGGCGGCGGCCCGCACCAGCGCCCCGGGCACCAGCCGGTCGTCGGCCGAGAGCAGGGCGACGTAGTCCCCGTCGGCCCACTCCAGCAGGCCCTCGTTGTAGGTGGCGATGTGGCCCCGATTCTGCTCGTGTACCCGGACCTCGATCCGCGGGTCGGCGGCCGCCAGGGCGCGCGCGACCTCCGCCGAGTCGTCGGGGGACGCGTCGTCGATGATCAGCACCCGGACGTCGACGCCCTCCTGCTCGTCCAGGACGCTCTTGACGCAGTCCGCGAGGAAGTGGCCGTACTTGTAGCAGGGGATCACCACGCTGACCGTGCTCACCGGCCGGTCACCTCCGTGGAGCCGTCCGACTGGATGCCGTTCGGCAGGGTGGTGCTGAAGATCGGACCGACCCAGTAGTTCACCGAGCCGAAGGTGTTCGTGGGGAACGTGGTGGTCGCGCCGTACTTGTAGAGGCCGTTGGCGCCGCCCGATCCGTCGGCCGGTGCGACCAGCGGGTAGGAGCGGTGCGCTCCGGTGAAGTAGCCGCCGTCCACGGAGTAGTTGCCGTTGGGCGCGTGGTAGGAGGCCACGTACGAGGTGCCGGCGGTGACGGGCACCGGGGTGGCGAACTTGAGCTGCTGCCAGCCGGTCAGGGTCTCGCTGCCGAAGGTTCCGGTGGCGAGCAGGGTGCCGTCGGCGGCCCAGAGGCTGCCGGTGTGGGTACCGGTGTTGCCGGGGCCCTTGTAGAAGGTGACACCGGTGATGTAGCCGTTCGCCGCGGACTGGAAGCGGGTGCCCAGCTCCACGGAGTTGGCGTCGCCCCCCACGTTGGCGGTGGTCGGCGTGGCGGTGTTCGGCCAGAGGGTGCAGGGGCAGTTCGCCGTGGGCGGGTTGGGACTGGTGGTGAAGTTCCACGTGACCGGTGCGGCCATCGCATTGCCCCACAGGTCGCCGGCCTGGACCGACAGGGTGTAGGTCGAGTTCAGTGCGAGCTCGCTGGAAGGCGTGAAGGTCGCGCTGTTGGCCGCGCCCATCACCTTCGTACCCGGGATGTTGGCTCCCCCGGAGTCCTTCAGGGTGAACACCAGGGTGTCGGAGTCGATGGCCGTGGAGAAGGTCGCCGACGCCGAGGTCGTGATCTGTGTGCCGGTCGCCGCGGACTGCGGGGAGGTGGAGGTGACGGTGGGCGGTGTGGTGCTCGCGGCCGAGGTGTCCAGGACCGCGTCGACCCAGTAGTTGCTGCCGCTCGCAGCCGTGTTCGGGAAGCCGCCCGTCGCGCTGTAGCGGTAGACGCCGTTGCCGCCGTCGGTACCGCTCTTGAGCGCGGTGAGCGGGGCGAGACCCGCGGAGCCGGAGGCGAAGGTGTTGTCGAAGGAGTACCCGCCGTGCGGCGCGAAGTAGGAGGCGATGTAGGTGGTGTTCGCCTTCACCGGTACCGGAGTGGCGAAGTTCAGCTGCTGCCAGCCCGAGGCCGTCTCGTTGGTGAACGTGCCCGTGGCCAGGCGCTGACCGGTGGAGCTCCACAGGCTGCCTGTGTGCGTGCCCGTGTTGGCCGGGGACTTGTAGAAACGGACCCCCGTGATCGAACCGGCCGCCGTGGTGCGGATCTTCACGCCGAGCTCCACCGAGCTGCCGTCACCCGCGTTGACGGTCCCCGGTACCGCGGCCGCGGGCCAGACGGTGCAGGGGCACTGCTGGGGGCCGACGGTCAGCGGCACCGTCGTGACGGCGCCGATGTTGACGCTGTCGTCCACCGCGCGGACCTTGATCTGCACGGGGCCGGGAGCGGTCGGCGTCCAGGTGTAGCTCCAGCTCCCGACGCCGGTGGTCGCCTTCCAGGTGGTTCCGCCGTCCGTGGAGACCTCCACGCGGGCCACCACGCCGCCACCGCTGTCGGCCGCCGTGCCGGTGACGGTCACGGGCCGCAGGGCCGGGACGGTGGCGCCGGACGCGGGGCTCGTCACGGTGACGGTCGGCCCGGTGGTGTCGGTGGACGCGGTGGCCGGGACCAGGTTGCCCTGCAGGCTCTTGGGCTGCACCCCCATGTCCGCGAAGACGTTGACGGTGGCCTGCTGCATCCGCTTGTCCTCGGTGACCACCATGTCGTCCGGGTTGCCCGTCGGCATGTTGGTCAGGCCCCACGACCACTGCACCGTGCCCGTGCCGAAGACCAGCGCGTGCGAGGTCTGGTCGCGGAAGGCGACCAGGCTGTGCGTCGCGGTGCCGTTTCCGTAGGTGTTGCCGTAGTCCAGCCGGTACTTGCCGTCCTCGATGTCCACGGTGGTGGAGGACATCTTGATCTGCCCCGGCGGCCGCGCCGCGTCCTCGATGTCGGAGTCCCACTCGTAGCCGAGCGTTCCGGTCGGGAAGGTCGCGGTCTGCGAGGGGCTCAGGTTCGCGACCGTGGTGTTGCGCCACAGCCGCATCTTGGCGAACGCGCCCGGCACGGTGATCGCGTCCGCCCGGTAGCCGTTGACCGTGAACAGTGTTCCGGTCAGCTGGTTCTGGGGCTGGTACGGACGCCCGTTGGTGGCGCTGGCCGGGTCCATGAAGGTGCCCGTCCAGGTGCCGCTCGGGTCGGGAACGCCGTTGGGCACCGGGAAGGACAGCTTGGTCTCCTTGTAGCAGACCAGCGTCCGGTCGGCCGTGGCGGCGCCGTCGATGCTCGGTGCCAGCCGGGTCTTCCAGAAGATCTCGTTCCCGGCGAAGTACGTCTGGTGCTGACCGGCGCGCCGGGCGTTCAGGGCATGGGTGAACTGCTCCTGCGTCCAGTACTCGTCGTGCCCCGAGGACATGAACACCTTGTGGTTCTGCATCAGGGAGGCGCCGCGCACCGACATGTCGATCCCGGACATGTAGCTGACGTCGTAGCCGTTGCGCTCCAGCCACGAGATCATCTGGTACTCGGATCCGTAGATCCCGTTCTCCCCGCCGATGTCCATCGGCCGGTTGTAACTCACCTCGTACGCACGGCCGTCCGGTGCGGGACCGCCGCCGTCGTAGAGGTCCTGGCCGCCGTAGTTGTTGTACGCCTGCCAGGTCTGGTCGCTCGTCTGCACCAGGATGTCGGAGTGGCTGGAGTCGTTGCGGACGACGAACGGGTACGGCATCAGGCCGTTGCCGTCCGCCTGGTCGAAGTTGGCGATGTACAGGCCGGAGACGGCGTCGGACGGCACGCTCCACGTCGCCGTCACGGGCCAGTTGCCGCAGTCGACCAGACCGGTCGACGCCTTGGTCGTGCAGCTCTTCGGGTTGCCGCCCTGGGCGTAGTTGGCCGGGTAGGTCTGGGCGGCCTGGGCCTGCGTCGACAGCAGCCGGGCGCCGTTGCCCCCGTAGTGGCCCAGTCGGTAGACCGAGACGCGGTAGGGGGAGGGGGACTGGACCTTGAACTGCACGGTGTCGCCGGCCTGGACGCTCATCTGGGCGCTGAAGCCCTTGATGTCGCCCCACGCGCTGGGCGCGAACCAGTTCGACATGGGCGTGCCCGGCTTGGAGTTCTCGCAGACGACCGCGTTCGACGTCGGACCGCAGGGGTCGGCGGCACCGGCGACCGAGGCCGGTGAGAGAACCGTGGCCACCAGGGTGGCGACCACGGTGAAAAGACCGTACCGAAACCGGAGCAGCCTTCTCCGCTTGTTCATCTGTACCTCATTAGTTTGCGTGAACCGGGAGGCGTCAGCGCAGGGCGCCGCTGAGCGCGTCCACGACCCGCTGCTGCTGGGCGGCCGTGATCTGCGGGAAGAGGGGGAGGGAGAGCATCCGGTCCGCGGCCCCTTCGGCGTGCGGGAAGGCGCCGCGGCCGTACCCGAGGTGGGCGAAGGCCGGGGTGAGGTGGACCGGCGCCGGATAGTGCACGCCCGCTCCGATGCCCTCCGCGTTGAGCTTGCCGACGACGGCGTCGCGGTCCGCTCCGGCGACCCGTACGACGTACAGGTGCCACACGTGGACGTTGCCCGCCGCCGTGACCGGCAGGGTGACCCGGCCGGCCGCCGCGAGCTCGCCGAGCAGGCCGTCGTAGCGGGCGGCCGCGGCCCGGCGGGCCACGTTCCCCTCCGCCAGCCGGGCCAGCTTCGCCCGCAGGACCACGGCCTGCAGCCCGTCCAGGCGGCTGTTGAACCCGGCCACGTCGTGCCGGTACTTGGCGACACCGCCGTGGTTGGCCAGGGCCCGGACCAGGTCCGCGCTCTCCTCGTCGTCGGTCACCACCGCGCCCGCGTCGCCGTAGGCGCCCAGGTTCTTGCCCGGGTAGAAGCTGGTCGCGGCGATCCCGCCGCTGCCGGGGGAGCGGCCGTCGCGGGTCGCGCCCTGGCTCTGCGCGGCGTCCTCGACGATCCGTACGTGCGCCGGCAGCTGCGCGGTCAGCTCCGCGGTCGCGGCGCATTGCCCGTACAGGTGGACCGGGACCACCGCGCGGGTGGCCTTCCCGACCGCGTCCAGCGCGGCCCGCGGGTCCATCAGCAGCGTGTCGGGGAGGCAGTCGACCAGGACCGGCCGGGCGCCGATGCGGGCGACGGCGCCCGCGGTGGCGATGAAGGTGTTGGCGGGCAGCACCACCTCGTCGCCGACGCCCACCCCGCTCGCCCGCAGGGCCAGTTCGAGGGCGTCGGTGCCGTTGGCGACGCCCACGCAGTGCCCGACCCCGGCGAAGTCGGCGTACTCGCGCTCGAACGCGCGGACCTCCTCACCGCCGATGAAGGCGGTGTTCGCGAGGACACGATCGAATCCGGCCCGTAATTCCCCGGCGACCTCGGCGTGCGCCGCCTTCAGGTCCACGAGCGGTATCTGGTTCATGCGACTGGGCTCTCCATCCGTGTCCCCGGCCACCGGCCGGTCATCTCCCCATCGGTCCGCAGCTCGTCGAGCGCCGGAGCGTCCGCCGCGCGCAGCCGGCGGGCCGGGCTCCCGGCCCACACCTCGCCGGGCGGCACATCGGCCAGGACCGTGCTTCCCATACCGGTCAGCGACCAGGCGCCGACCGTCGTGTACTCGCGGACCAGCGAGCCCGCACCCACATAGGCCCCCCGGCCCAGCCGCACCCCGCCGCCGAGGCGCACCCCCGAGGCGAGCGTGGCGAAGTCCCCGACCGCGTCGTCGTGGGTGAGGACCACCTGCGGCATCACCGCCACGTGCGACCCCACCCGGACGGCGGCGGTCAGCACGCAGTGCGCGAGCAGCACCGAGCCCGCGCCGAGCATCGAGGACGCCGACACCACCGCCGTGGGGTGGACCACGGTCGCGTAGCGGTTCACGGGCAGCCCCAGACGCCGCACCACGCGGGCGCGCACGGCGTAGTCGCGCGGGCTGCCCACGCAGACCACCACCCGGGCGGCCCACAGCTCGTGCACCCGCTCGCTGCCGCCCAGCACCGGCACCCCGTCCACGACCCGGCCCTCCAGGGCCGGGTCGTCGTCGAGGTGCCCGACGAGCCGCCACCGCGGCGGGAGGCCCCGTGCCACGTCGGCGGCGGCGACGTCCCGGACCGCCTGGGCGGTCTCCCGGGCGAACCCGCCCGCACCGACGATCAGCAGGTCCTCGGTGCCCCGCGGCCCGTTCATCCGCCGGCCTGTTCCCGCAGCACCGTCACCACCCGGTCCTGCTGGTCGTGCGTCATGGTGTGGAACAGCGGCAGGATCAGCGAATCGCGGCTGATGCGCTCGGTGACCGGCAACGGCGCCGCCCCGTGACCCGCGTACGCCGGCTCCAGGTGCGAGGCCATGATCCCGCGCCGGGCCGAGATCCCCGCCTCGGAGAGCACCGCGAGCAGCTCGTCCCGGCCGACCGGGAAGTCGTCGGCCAGCAGCACCCAGTACGACTGGAAGTTGCCCTGGCCGTGACCGGGGTCCCGGACCGGGGTGAGCCCGGGCACGCCGCGCAGCAGCTGCGCGTAACGGGCGGCGAGCGACCGGCGCCGGGCCACGATCTCGTCCAGCTTGCCGAGCTGCACCAGGCCGACCGCGGCCTGGATGTCGGTCATCCGGTAGTTGTAGCCGACCTCCAGATAGCTCTCGACGATCGGCTTGCTGCTCGCGTGGCGCTGCGCGGCGGACACGTTCATCCCGTGCTCGCGCAGCCGCCGCAGCCGCTCGGCCCACTGCGCATCGTCCGTGGTCAGCATTCCGCCCTCGCCGGTGGTGATCACCTTGCGGGGGTGGAAGGACCAGGCGGCGAGCAGCGCGCCGTGGCCGACGGACTTGCCGCCGACCGTCGCGCCGATGCCGCAGGCGGCGTCCTCCACCAGGGCGACGTCCCAGTCGGCGCAGGCCGCGCGCAGCGCGTGCACGTCCGCCGGCACCCCGCCCTGGTGGACGGCGAGCACCGCCTTCGTGCAGGGCGTGCGGACCGCGTCCACGGTGGCCGGGGTGAGGTTGCCGGTGGCCTCCTCGACGTCCGCGAACACCGGTTGCGCGCCCACGTAGCGGACCGCGTTGGCCGTGGCGATGAAGGACAGGGAGGGAACGACCACCTCGTCGCCCGGGCCCAGGTCCAGCGCGATGAGGGCCAGGTGCAGTGCGGTGGTGCACGAACTCACCGCGATGCCGTGCTCGGCGCCCACCCGCTCCGCGAAGGCCCGCTCGAACTCGGCGACCCGCGGGCCCTGCGCCACCCAGCCGGAGAGCACCGCGTCGGCGGCGGCCCTCGCCTCCTCCTCGCCCAGCCACGGCACCATGACCGGGACGCGGGCGGGCGGTACGGGATCCTGCGCGCTCATCGGCCGGCCTCCCCGGCCGCGGTGTCCGCCGCGGCCGTCGCCGTCGGGGCCGGGGCGTCGGCGGCGCGCTCGGCCCGCCACCAGTCCACCAGGTCCCGCAGCCCGCTGCGCAGGTCGATCCCGGCGGTGAAGCCGAGTCGCTCCGCGGCCCGCGCGGTGTCCGCGAGCCGGCGGGTCACGCCGTTCACGGCGCGGGCCGGGCCGTGCTCCGGCACCAGGCCCTCCGCGCCCATCGCCTCCAGCAGGCCGTTCGCCAGCTCCAGGAGGCTGGTCTCGGTCCCGCTCGCGATGTTGAACACCTCGTCGGTCAGGTCCGATTCGGCGGCCAGCAGGTTGGCGCGCGCGATGTCGCGCACGTCGACGAAGTCCATGGTCTGGAGGCCGTCGCCGAGGATCAGCGGCGGCTCGCCCGAGGCGATGCGCTCCATCCACCGGATCAGCACCTCGGTGTAGAGCCCGTGGATGTCCATCCGCGGCCCGTACACGTTGAAGTAGCGCAGGGCGACGTAGTCCAGCCCGTACATGGAGTGGAAGCTGCGCAGCATCCCCTCGTTGAAGGCCTTCGCGGCGCCGTAGAAGGTGTCGTTGTTGTACGGGTGGTGGCGCTCGGTCGTCGGGAACTGCTCGGCCAGTCCGTAGACCGAGGCCGAGGACGAGGCGATCACCTTGCCCACGCCGGCGGCGGCCGCCGACTCCAGCACGTTGAACGTGCCGTCCACCATCACCTCGTTCGCCAGCCGCGGCTCCTCCGCGCACTGGGTGATCCGGATGGCCGCCAGGTGGAACACCAGCTCGGCGCCCTCCGTCACCTTGCGCACCGCGGCCAGGTCGCGGATGTCCCCCTCGACGACCTCCACCACACCGCTCGGCAGGGCGCGGGCCAGGTTGGCCGTCCGCCCCCGGACGAAGTTGTCGAGCACCACGACCTCGCGTGCCCCGTTGTCCACCAGCAGGTCCACCAGGTGCGAGCCGATGGTGCCCGCTCCGCCGGTGACCAGAATCCTCTTGCCTCGTACGCTGCTCAACGCACTGCCCCCACTGAGTCGTTCATAGTCTTTCGTGTCACGGATCCGCGAACGGTCAGCGTCCGGTGCGCAGTCCGACGACCGCGCCCTTGAACTCCAGGCTCCGGGAGGCCGCTTCCAGGATGTCCAGCACCTTCAGGCCCGCCCGGCCGTCGGTCAGGGCCGGCCGCCCCGCGCCGATCGCCGCGGCGAACTCCTCCACCATGCTGCGCAGCGCCTCCTTCTCCCCGATCGCGGGCGCCACCATGTCGCCGGTCCGGTAGGAGACGAGCATGTCGCGGCGCTCGTCCGCGCCGATCTCCTGCGGGGCGCTCAGCTCCACGCCGCGGTCGAACACCGCCACCCGCTGGGAGGGGTTGAGGTCGTCCCACACCAGGGTGCGCTTGGACCCGCCGACCATGGTGGTGCGCACCTTCGTCGGGGACAGCCAGTTGACGTGCACGTGGGCGATGGCGCCGGTGCTCAGCTGGAGCGTCAGGTAGGCCACGCAGGACTGCCCGGCCCCGATCGGATCGGCTCCGTGCGCGGCGACGGCGACGGGCTGGACGTGGTCCGGGAGGATGAAGTCGAGGACCGAAAGGTCGTGGGGGGCCAGGTCCCACAGGACGTCGACGTCCTTCTGGACGAGCCCGAGGTTGATCCGTACCGAGTCGACGAAATGGATCTCGCCGAGTTCGCCGGAGCGGACCATCTCCCGGATGCGGCCCACCGCCGGGGTGTAGCAGTACGTGTGGTCGCACATCAGCGTGAGGCCGCGTTCCTCGGCCTCGTCGACCAGCCGCAGCCCGTCCTCGTAGGTGGCGGCGAGGGGCTTCTCCACCAGGACGTGCTTGCCGGCGCGCAGGGCGGCCAGTGCGACGTCCAGGTGGGTTCCGGCAGGGGTGGCCACGGCGACCGCGTCGACCTCCGGATCGGCGAGGACCGCCGCGTAGTCCGAGGTCGCCTGGACGGTGGAGTAGCCGCCGAGCACCTGCCGGGCCCGGTCGACGTTCAGATCACAGAGCCAGCGCAGCCGGAACTGCGGACTGGACTGGAAGTTGCGGACGAGATTGGGGCCCCAGTAGCCCGCACCGACCACGGCGACGCCTAACGGCTCCGCCCGCCCGGCGGCCTTCGAGCCGCCGTCCTTCACAGTGTTGGGCTTCACAGCGTTCCCCTTCCTTCCGCGCACGCCGACCGGCGTGCCGACCGGCGTGCCGACAACTCATGGCCGGGGGCGCGTGGGATGGATGGGAAAGCCGTCGAGGGCAGGCCGGACGCCTGCGCGACCCGTGCATGACCTGCTCAACGGTGATGGCCCCCCACAACCGATGCCTTGCGTGATTCCGCGTACTACCCCCCGGCCGGCTGCATGTTCCCCCAAACAGCCGAACCCGTACCTCCTGCCGAAACCGCTCGGCGCCGCTCAATCTAGTCCACCGGGCGTACCCCCGGGCAGAGTTGACGGAATCGCCTGGAGCGGGTGTTCGACCGTGCATACTGCCCGGGTGACCAGCATCGTGATACCGGCCCACAACGAGGGCCGGGTCATCGGCCGGCTCCTCGACGCACTCCTGGCCGACGTCGACACCGGCACCGACACACCGGCGGACGGGCCCGACATCGTCGTGGTGTGCAACGGCTGTACGGACGACACCGCCCGGGTGGCGGGCGCGCGCGGCCCCCGCGTACGGGTGGTCGAGATCCCGACTCCCTCCAAACACACGGCACTCCGGGTCGGGGACGAGCACGCGCGGGGCTTCCCCCGTCTCTACGTGGACGCCGACGTCGTCGTGGGGGCGGCCGACGTACGGGCCCTGACGGGCGCGCTCGCCGGAAGTCCGGACCTGCTCGCCGCCGCCCCCGGCCGTGACGTCCCGCTGGCCGGCTGCGCCTGGCCGGTCCGGGCGTACTACCGGGTGTGGCAGCGGCTGCCGGCCGTCCGCGAGGGCCTGTTCGGCCGGGGGGTCATCGCGGTGACCGAGCCGGGGCACGCGCGGATCGCCGCGCTGCCCCCGCTGATGGCCGACGACCTGGCCGCGTCCCTCGCCTTCGGGCCGGGGGAGCGACGCGTGGTCGAGGCGGCCCGGGTCGTCGTGCACCCCCCGCGCACCTGGTCCGACCTCGTCCGGCGGCGGATCCGCGCGGCGACCTCCTCCGCCGAGTTCGAGCGCTTCCAGGCCTCGCAGCGGTCCGGCGCGGCCGCGCCGTCGGCCCGTACGGGCACGGCCGACCTGCGCGCCCTCCTGCGGGCCCAGCCGCGGCTGCTCCCCGGGGTGGTGGTCTTCGTCCTGGCCGCGCTCGCCGCCCGCCGGGGGTCCCGCAAGGCCATCCGGAACCAGGACTTCTCCACCTGGCTACGGGACGAGAGCAGCCGGCAGGGGTGACCTCGGCGACCGGGGGCGTGCGGCCGAATCGGTCCGTACGCCCCACTGTTGGCCCGTACAAGCACTAGGGTTTCATCCGCACGTTCGAGTGACTCAGACCGTCGGCACCGGGAGCGCCAGCGCATGTACCTCGCGGACCGCTCCGCGCCCTCGCCCGCGGACGCGCAAGCCCCGGCGGACCCGGGATCGTTACGGACGCCCGCCGTCACCTCGGCCGTCCTCGCCCTGGGCACGGTCAGCCTGATCACCGACGTCTCCTCCGAGATGGTCACCGCCGTCCTGCCCCTGTACCTGATCGCCGGGCTGGGCCTGAGCCCGCTCGGTTTCGGCGCGCTCGACGGCCTCTACAACGGAGTCAGCGCCCTGGTGCAGCTGACCGGCGGCCACCTCGCCGACCGCATCCGCAACCACAAGCTGATCGCCGGCATCGGCTACGGACTGTCCGCCCTGTGCAAACCGCTGCTGCTGCTCGCCCACAGCCTCGGCCCGATCAGCGTGGTCCTCGCGCTGGAACGCACCGGCAAGGGCCTGCGCACCGCCCCGCGCGACGCCATGATCTCCCTCTCCACACCGGCCGGGTCACAAGGCCGCGCCTTCGGCGTGCACCGGGCCATGGACACCACCGGGGCGCTGCTCGGCCCGCTCGCCGCCTTCCTCGTCCTGAGCGTGGCGGTCGACGGGTACGACGCCGTCTTCGGCGTCAGCGCGTGCGTCGCGGTGCTCGGCGTCGTGGTGCTCGTGCTGTTCGTCCCGTCCAGCGGCGGCGAGGCGGTCCCGCCCCGGCCGGCCGGCGGCGGTGGCCCGGCGCGCCCGGACCCCGTACGGCTGTGCGACGCGATGGCCCTGCTGCGACTGCCCCGGCTGCGCGCCCTGGCCCTCTGCGCCGTCCTGCTGGGCCTCACCACGGTCAGCGACGCCTTCGTCTACCTGCTCCTGCAGCGCCGCACCGGCATCGGCGAGCAGTGGTTCCCGCTCCTGCCGCTGGGCACCGCCGCCGTGTTCCTGCTGCTGGCCGTCCCCGCCGGTGCCCTCGCCGACCGGATCGGCCGGCGCACCGTGTTCCTGACCGGGCACGCCCTCCTGCTGGCCGGGTACGGGCTGTTGCTGTGGGCCCCCGACTGGCCGCCGCTGCCCTACCTCGTCCTCGCGCTGCACGGCATGTTCTACGCCGCCACCGACGGCGTGCTGCCCGCGGCCGTCGCCGCCACCGTCCCCGGGCGGCTGCGCGCCACCGGTCTGGCCCTGGTCGGCACCGGCCAGGCGCTGGCCCGCTTCGGCTGTTCGCTGGCCTTCGGCGCGGCGTGGAGCCTCTGGGGCACCGGCCCGGCGCTCGCCGCCGCCGCGGCCGGACTGCTGTGCTGCGCGGCCGTCGCCGGCTTCGTCCTGCGTCCGGCGGCCCCCGCAGACACCCCCGTCCTCCCCGACCCGACCCGAAGCCCGTGAGGCCCCCCGTATGACGCTGTCGTTGTCACGCCGCCTGCTCGTCCTCGCGGTGGCGGTGCTGCTGCTCGCAGGCCTCGCCGCCGCGCTGGTGGTGCGCGCCGCCGACCGCGCCGACCGGCCCCGTACGGGCGGCCCGGAGGCCGCCGCGGGCGGCGTCACGCTCACCCGGCAGGGCGCACTGGCCTTCCTCAACAGCGGACAGGGCCCCCACAGCGGAGCCCTCGCCTCGGTCCCGGCCGATGCGCCCCGGTCCGCGCGCACCGCCTCCGGCCTCGGCTGCCGGCGCTTCTACGCCGCAGCGGGAACCGGGCTGTGCCTGCGCTCCTCGCCGGGCGCACTCGCCCAGGACAACAAGGCCCTGATCGTCGACGCCGACCTGCGCACGGTGCGCAGCCTCCCCCTGGCGGGCACTCCCAGCCGTGCCCGCGTCTCGCCCAGCGGCCGGTTCGCCGCCTGGACCGTCTTCGTCTCCGGCGAGTCCTACGGCTCCGCGTTCTTCTCCACGCGCACCGCGATCCTGGACACCCGTACCGGGAAGCTCGAATCCAGTCTGGAGGAGTTCGCCGTCTCCATGGACGGCCGGGACTACCGCGCCCAGGACGTGAACTTCTGGGGCGTCACCCTCTCCAAGGACGACGACACCTTCTACGCCACGCTCGCCACCGCCGGCCAGACCCATCTGATCAGGGGATCGATCTCCCGGCGCACCGTCACCACCCTCGCGCAGAACGTCGAATGCCCGTCCCTGTCGCCGGACGAGACCCGCATCGCGTACAAGAAGCGGGTGCGGGCCGGAGCCTCGCTGTGGCGCGAACACGTGATGGACCTGGGCACGCTCCGGGAGCATGCGCTCGCCGAGAAGCGCAGCGTGGACGACCAGGCCGCCTGGCTCGACGACCGGACCCTCGTCTACGCCCTGCCCGCCGACGGGGCCGCCGACAGCACCGACCTGTGGACCGTGCCCGCCGACGGCACCGGCGCCCCCAAGCTGCTGACCCCGGGCGCCTCCTCCCCGTCCCGCCTGGGCTGACGGACCCGCGTACGGGCGTGTCGCCTCACGCCGGTCGGGCCTGGTCCACGAAGGCCCTCACCCGGTCGACGAGCGGGGCGGGGTCCCGGATCCACCCGTAGTGCCGGCTGCCCCGCACGCCGTCGCCGAGGACCAGCTCCCAGTGCGTCACCCGTGCGCTCGTGAGCTTGTCGCTGAGTCCCCGCACCCCTCCGGGCGGGGCCATGCCGTCGCCCTTGACGGTCACCGCGAGCACCGGCAGGTCCAGCTCGGCCAGCCAGGGCTCGAAGTCCACGGGGGAGGAAGGCACGTGGTAGCGGCCCGTCCGGACCTGGGTGGCCATGTCCCGCAGGATCTGCGCCGAGTCGTTCCCCAGCACGCCGATGCGCCGGCCGGGGAAGTACCCGTACGCCGAGGAGAACGCGGCCGCGAGCTGGAACCCCGCGAGCATCCCGAGGCTCTGCGGGAACGGCCAGCCGCGGTAGTGGCAGGAGGGTGCGCCCACCAGGACCGCACCCGAGGCCATGTGCGGCTCCTGACTGAGGTACAGCGTGCCGAGCTGCCCGCCGAGGCTGTGCCCCAGGAGGTGGCGCGGCGCCTCGGGGAAGGCGGCTGCGACGGCCCGGAACAGCGCGGGGCAGTCGTGCGTCACCATCTCGTGGTAGCCGTAGCGCACCCCGCGCCGCACGCGTACGGAGCTCGTCCCCTGCCCCCGCAGCTCGCCGAGGGCCACCTGGAACCCGGCCCGGGCGAGGGCCTCCGCCAGGGGGGTGTAGGAGACGGCCCTGGTGCCCATGGCGGGCATGCACACCAGCACGGCGGCCGAGGGCTCGTCGGGCCTGCGGTACAGGCGGACCTCGGTCGTGGCGCCGTCACCGGCGTACACGGTCTGTGCGGTCACCTCGGTGGACGGAATCACGGGCCTCCCTCGCTCGTGGCCGGCCTGCGCATGAAAATGATGCGTCCAGCATTCTCGGCCCCGGTCACCTCACGAGCGCGGACGGCGCGGAATACCCGTTTATTCGATCCGCTCGAGCGAATTGCAGCAGAGAACAAAAGTCAAGACGGATATGGGGTACCGGGCAGTAACGGCCCAAACCTTAGGCCGGACCGCGTGACACGGTCAACTCATTGTCGAGCGGAAATGACCGCTTGCGGGGAAGGAATCCCGCCAGTTTGGCGCGGTACCTTCCCGGAGAGCGGCTCCGGCGGGGTTCGACGGGGCAGGCGTGGGCAGGCGTCGGTCATGACCCTCGAGCATCCTGCAGAGAAAGGCCCGGACGGGCGGCTCGGCCGCTTCGAGAGGCTGGCGGAACTGGCCTCCAATTTCACCAGTTCCCCCGTCTTCTCCGTGCTGTGCGTCCTGTTGGTGGCCGGCTTCGTCGTGGTCCACCTGGCCGGCCTGGACATGGCCTGGCAGCTCCTGGCGGGCGATGCGATGGCCGCGGTCTCCCTGCTGCTCCTCGCCCTCCTCAAGAATTCCGAGCGACGGGCGGAACACGCGATCCAGCAGAAGCTCGACGCCATCGCCGCCGCCCTCCTGGAGCAGCAGGAAGGCGAGTGGGGCCAGGCGCACGAGGACCTGCAGGAGGCGATCGGCATCGAGGACCGCCGGTAGGGAACCCCGGTGGCGCACACCCGCGGCGCACCGGCCCGTGTGCCACCCCCTACGGCCGAGCGGCCGTCGGAAACGGCGCTTTCGAGTGACATCCCCGCGCAGCTTCGGCCGCGGGCGCCCCCGCGTCCTCGACCATCTCAGGCGGCCGGTCATGTTCCGGACACGCACGGCCGGTCGGGCCGGGCACCGCCGTACCGCGGCTCCGGGCCGCCGCTGGGAGATCACGTGTACGTCCTGCTCGTCGCGAGCGCGTTCAACAGCCTCACGCAGCGAGTCCACGCCGAGCTGCGCGACCACGGCCACCACGTCGCGGTCGAACTCGCCCTGCCCGACACCCCCCTGGCCGAAGCCGTACGCGGCCACCGGCCCGACCTCGTGCTCGCGCCGATGCTGCGCACGGCCCTCCCCGAGGAGGTGTGGTCCGCCCACACCTGCCTGATCGTCCACCCCGGACCCGTCGGCGACCGCGGCCCCTCCTCCCTCGACCGCGCGATCCAGGACCGGGAGACCCGATGGGGGGTCACGGTCCTGCAGGCCAACGCGGAGATGGACGCAGGCGACGTCTGGGCGAGCGTCGAGTGCCCGGTACCGCCGGTCGGCAAGAGCGACCTCTACCGCGGCGAGATCGCCGACGCGGCCCTGGAGGCCGTCCTCCTCGCGGTGGAGCGCTTCGCCTCCGGCACCTACGTCCCGCACCCGCAGACCGGCGGCCGGGCCCGGCCGCTCCTGCGCCAGGAGGAGCGCCGGATCGACTGGGAGGCGGACGGCACCGAGCAGGTCCTGCGCGCGCTGCGCGCCGCCGACTCGCAGCCCGGCGTACGGGACGACCTGCTCGGCGGCGAGTGGTTCCTGCACGGAGGACACCGCGAGGAACGGTTGCGCGGCCGCCCCGGCGAGCTGCTGGCCACCCGGGCGGGCGCGGTCTGCCGGGCCACCGTCGACGGCGCCGTCTGGATCCCGGAACTGCGCGCCCGCCGCCGGCCGGGCGGTCCGGCCGAACCCAAACTGCCCGCGACGGTGGCCCTGGCGGACCGGCTGCCCCCGCTGCCCGAGGTGCCCGCGCCCCCGGACGCCGGCCCGCACCGCCGCACCTGGTCCGACATCGGCTACCACGAGGAAGGGCAGGCCGGCTTCCTGGCGTTCTCCTTCCCCGGCGGCGCGATGAGCACCGCGCACTGCCGGCGGCTGCTCGACGCGTACCGGACCGCCTGCACCCGCCCCACCTCCGTGCTGGTCCTGGGCGGCGGCCGCGACTTCTTCTCCAACGGCATCCACCTGGGCGTCATCGAGGCCGCCGCCGACCCGGCCGAGGAGTCCTGGGCCAACATCAACGCCATGGACGACCTCGTCGAGGCGGTGCTGACCACCACCGACCGGCTCGTGGTCAGCGCGCTGGGCGGCAATGCCGCCGCCGGCGGGGCCGTGCTCGCCCTCGCGGCCGACGAGGTCTGGTGCCGCTCGGGGGTCGTCCTGAACCCGCACTACGGCCTGATGGGGCTGTACGGCTCCGAGTACTGGACGTACACCCTGCCGCGCCGCGTCGGCCCCGGCCTCGCGGAGCGCCTCACCGCCGAGGCCCTGCCGCTGAGCGCCGCCGCGGCGCAGCGGGTGGGCCTGGTCGACCGTACGGTGTCCTGCGCGCCCCAGGAGTTCACCGGCGAGACGGAACGGCTCGCTGCCCGCCTCGCCGCCCTGCCCGCCACCACGGCCCGGATCGCCGCCAAGAAGGCGGCCCGCGACCACGACGAGGCGGTCCGGCCGCTGGCCGCCTACCGCGAGGCCGAGCTGGTGCGGATGCGGCGGACCTTCTTCGACCCGGACGCCCCCTACCACGCCCTGCGCCGCGCCTTCGTGCGCAAGGAGCGCGCGGTCACCACCCCGCCCCACCTCACCCGTGCCACGACGGGCCGGGCTCCCGTGGCCGCCGTCGCGCCGCAGGCGGCCCCGCAGGCCGCCGACCCGCACGTCACCGCTCCGCCCGCCGCCGCGCGCCGCGCGGCCGTCCGGCCGCGCGGTGTCACTGGACTGGCCGCACCTGACGCGGCGCCCGGACCCGACTGCTGTTAGCAAGAAGGGTGAGGACGAGACAGGCCGCCTCTCCACACCCCCTTCCCCGACCCCCTCCCCGAGGAGGCATCCCATGGCCGCAGTGACGAAGGACCCGGTGGAAGACCCGCCGATCCACATCCTCTGGATCAACGCGGGCCTGAGCTGCGACGGCGACTCCGTGTCCTTGACGGCCGCGATGCAGCCGAGCATCGAGGAGATCGTGACCGGCGTGCTGCCCGGTCTGCCCAAGATCGCCGTGCACTGGCCGCTGATCGACTTCGAATGCGGACCGGTCGGCGGCTCCGACACGTTCATCGAGTGGTTCTTCAAGGGCGAGCGGGGCGAGATCGATCCGTTCGTCCTGGTCGTCGAGGGGTCCATCCCCAACGAGAAGATCAAGCCCGAGGGCTACTGGTGCGGCTTCGGCGACGACCCGGAGACCGGACAGCCCATCACCACCAGCGAGTGGATCGACCGGCTGGCCCCCAAGGCCCTCGCGGTCGTCGCCATCGGCACCTGTGCCACGTACGGCGGCATCCACGCCATGGAGGGCAACCCGACGGGCGCCATGGGCGTGCCCGACTACCTGGGCTGGGACTGGACCTCGAAGGCCGGCATCCCGATCGTGTGCGTGCCGGGCTGCCCGATCCAGCCGGACAACTTCTCGGAGACCCTGACCTACCTGCTCTACCAGGCGGCCGGCTCGGCCCCGATGATCCCGCTCGACGACAAGCTGCGCCCCACCTGGCTGTTCGGCGCCACCGTCCACGAGGGCTGCGACCGCGCCGGTTACTACGAGCAGGGCCAGTTCGCACAGACCTACGACTCGCCCAAGTGCCTGGTCAAGCTCGGCTGCTGGGGCCCCGTCGTCAAGTGCAACGTCCCCAAGCGCGGCTGGATGAACGGCATCGGCGGCTGCCCCAACGTCGGCGGCATCTGCATCGCCTGCACGATGCCCGGCTTCCCGGACAAGTTCATGCCGTTCATGGACGAGCCCCCCGGCGCCAAGGTCTCCACGAAGGCCAGCGGCGCGTACGGCGCCCTGGTCCGCAAGCTCCGGGCGGTCACCGCCCACACCGTGGACGAGGAACCGAAATGGAGGCACGGCGGCCGCAGCCTGACCACGGGCTACCGCCCGCCCTGGTGACGGCGCGGCTCCTCCCGCTCCCCGCAGCGCAAGCGCACCCGCAGCAAATCCCGTTTCCGCACCGAAGAAGGGTCACGGCAGACACGATGGCACCGAACACGAAGGCGGCCGGCGACGGCAGCGGCCTGGTGGAGATGGCCTGGGATCCGATCACCCGGATCGTGGGCAGTCTCGGCATCCACACGAAGATCGACTTCAAGCAGAAGCGGGTGGCGGAGTGCTACAGCACCTCGTCGGTCTTCCGCGGCTACAGCGTCTTCATGCGCGGCAAGGACCCCCGCGACGCGCATTTCATCACCAGCCGCATCTGCGGGATCTGCGGTGACAACCACGCCACCTGCTCGGTGTACACGCAGAACATGGCCTACGGGGTGAAGCCGCCCCACCTCGCCGAGTGGATCATCAACCTCGGCGAGTCGGCGGAGTACATGTTCGACCACAACATCTTCCAGGAGAACCTGGTCGGGGTCGACTACTGCGAGAAGATGGTCCGCGAGACCAACCCCGGTGTCCTCGAGCTGGCCGAGCGCACGCCGTCCCCGCACGCCGGGGAACACGGCTACAAGACCATCGCCGACATCATGCGCTCCCTCAACCCCATCGAGGGCGAGTTCTACCGCGAGGCCCTCCAGGTCAGCCGCTACACGCGCGAGATGTTCTGCCTGATGGAGGGGCGCCACGTGCACCCCTCCACGCTCTACCCGGGCGGCGTCGGCACCATCGCCTCCGTCCAGCTCTTCACGGACTACATGAGCCGCCTCATGCGGTACTGCGAGTTCATGAAGAAGGTCGTCCCCCTCCACGACGACCTCTTCGACTTCTTCTACGAGGCCCTGCCCGGGTACGAGGAGGTCGGCCGCCGGCGCGTCCTGCTCGGCTGCTGGGGCGCCCTCAACGACCCCGAGTACTGCGACTTCACGTACGCCAACATGACCGACTGGGGACGGAAGATGTTCGTCACCCCGGGCGTGATCGTGGACGGAAAGCTGGTCACCAACGACCTCACCCAGATCAACCTCGGCATCCGCATCCTGCTCGGCAGCTCGTACTACGACGACTGGCAGGGCCAGGAGCAGTTCGTCACCCACGACCCGCTGGGCAACCCGGTCGACCCCCGCCACCCGTGGAACCAGCACACCATCCCCGCCCCCCAGAAGCGGAACTTCGACGACAAGTACAGCTGGGTGATGTCGCCCCGCTGGTTCGACGGCAAGGACCACCTCGCGCTCGACACCGGCGGCGGCCCCATCGCCCGCCTGTGGTCCACCGCCCTGTCCGGACTGGTCCACACCGACTACGTGCAGGCCACCGGGCACAGCGTCGTCATCACCCTGCCGCGCACGATGACCAAGCCCGAGACCCGCTTCGAGTGGAAGATCCCGAAGTGGAGCAACGCGCTGGAGCGCAACCGCGCCCGCACCTACTTCCAGGCGTACGCGGCCGCCATCGCCCTGCACTGCGCCGAGAAGGGCCTCGCCGAGGTGCGCGCGGGACGCACGCAGACCTGGGAGAAGTTCGAGGTGCCGGACGAGTCCATCGGAGTGGGCTTCACCGAGGCCGTACGGGGCGTCCTCTCGCACCACATGGTGATCCGCGACGGCAAGATCGCCAACTACCACCCGTACCCGCCGACGCCCTGGAACGCCAGCGTCCGCGACAGCTACGGCACCCCGGGACCGTACGAGGACGCCGTGCAGAACACGCCGATCTTCGAGGAGAACAGCCCGGAGAACTTCAAGGGCATCGACATCATGCGCGCGGTGCGCAGCTTCGACCCCTGCCTGCCCTGCGGCGTCCACATGTACGTCGGCGGCGGCAAGACGGTGAAGACCATGCACGTGCCCACCGGCCTGAGCGGACTGGGCGGATGAGCGCGGTGCTCGATGCCGCCCGGGCGGGGCGCAGGGTCGAGGAGGTGCTCGACGGGATCGCCGCCACGGGCGACCGTGCGGCGTGCGCTGCCGCCGAGGAACTGGTGCGCGTCCTCATGGACTTCTACGGCGCCGGACTCGCCCGGATCGTCGAGGGGCTGGGCCACGGCCCGCTCGACGCGGTGCTCGACGACGAACTCGTGGCGAGCCTGCTCTCCCTGCACGGCCTGCACCCCGAGGACGCGCGCACCCGGATCGCGCGCGCCCTGGACGCGGTGGACGACCCGGTGGAGCTGGTCGGCTTCGACGAGACCACCGGCGTCCTGCGGCTCCGCCCCGGGGCCGCGACCGGCGGCTGCGGCTGCGGCAGCGGCGGCCAGGACGGCGCCCGGCGGACCCTGGAGGACACCCTCGCCTGCTTCGCGCCCGAGGTGACGAGCGTGGAGATGGAACCCGCCGCGGCACCGCCGCCCCCCCTCCTCCAGAT
>NZ_JARAYQ010000350.1:0-6765 GCF_033794505.1 Streptomyces sp. MB09-01
ACCCGGCCGAGCCCCCCGCCCCCCGTGAGACCAAGGGCGGTCTGGTGGGCCGACTGATCGCCCTGCGCGGGAAGAGCGTCGTGCTGACTCCCGACGGGAAGTCGGCCACCATGATCGCCGACACCCTGGGCGTTCCTCACCCTGAGCGATTCCAGCCCGGTGACACCGTGGACGGACTCCAACCGTTCAAGGACGCCGAACGAGGCATGCTGCTCGCCCCGAGCCGATTCGACGGCATGGACCTGCCGGACGAGTCCTGCAGCGTCATCCTCATGCACGACCTACCCGACTCCCTCCACCTCCAGGACCAGTTCCTCCAGACCCGGCTGCGCGCCGGCCGCGTCGCACAGGAGCGGGTCCGCACCCGCGTTATCCAGGGGGCTGGCCGCTGCACCCGCGGACCGCGTGACTTCGCGCTGGTCATCGTGACCGGGCGCGAACTGCAGCGCTTCCTCTCTCGTCTCGACGTCCGGGAAGGCCTGCCGCCCGAGCTCCAGGCCGAAATCGCCTTCGGCCGCGACAACAGCCAAGTCCCGCCGTCGGACCTCGTCGCCCTGGCGCGAAGCGCCCTGAACCGCGACGAGATCTGGCAGGAGGACGCCGAGCCCGACATCGTCGAGCGCCGCTCCGAGTGCACCAAGCAGGAGCCCGCCTACGTGACCAAGCTGTCCGGCAGCGCTGAGCACGAGGTCTTGGCCTGGCAAGCCGCCTGGCTGGAGGACTGGGATGCCGCCTCCCAGCGCGCGGTACAGGCTCTCAACCTCCTGACCGGCGAGGAACTGCGCCCGTACCAAGCGATGTGGGCCTACCTCGGCTCCGCGTGGGCCCGGCTGGCCACCGGAGCGCCAGCGGCTCCGGCGCGCGCCGAGCAACTGCTGCAACGAGCCCGCAAGGCAGCCATCGGCACCACGTGGCTGCGGGAGATCGAGGGCCAGGCGGACGTCGAGCCCGAGCTCGGCGACGTGGACGGCGAGGCCGTGGCCGCTGTCGCCGAGGCCTACCGATCGTCCACGAAGCTCAAGACGGCCGCCAAATACGAGGCCTTCGCCACCGAGATGCTGGCCAACCTCGGAAACCGGAACGCCACCAAGTACGAGCAGGGCCTCGTCTCCCTCGGTGAACTCCTGGGAGCCCGCTCGTTCAAGTCGTCGGACCAGGGCCGCGAGGACGCGGCCTGGCTGTGGCCCTCCTGGTGGCTGACCGTCGAGGCCAAGAGCGAGCAGAAGTCTGATGGCGGGATCAGCCTGAACGACATCCGACAGACCAACACCCACCTGCAGCAGCTCGCTGCGGACCAGCAGGTCGACGAACCGCCGGCTGGCAGCATCAGCGTCATCGCCTCACCCAAGGGGATCGTCTCCGACGATGGGGTAACCGGCGCCGTGCCGCACCTCTACCTTGTCTCTCCGGAGACGATCCTCGCCCTTGCCGTACGGGCGACACAGGCCTGGACGCGGATCCGCGGCGCCGCACCGGCCGGGGTCGAAGGGGACGACCTCCTCGCCGTGGTCACGCAGGCCCTGCGCACCAGCCGCGTGCTGCCCTCCTACGTGAAGGAGATGATGACCGCCGACCCCGTCCGCTCCTAGCGTCCCGGGCACACTCGCTCCGAGGCACGCTGCGTCAAGACGAACGCCCGGCCCTCGGAGGGCCGGGCGTTCTCGCTGCCGCCGGAGAGAGCTTGCCGCGCAGCACTAACCGGCTTGCCCAGCCCGCCGAACCCGGCTTGCCCACAGCACCCACAGGCTTGCCCGGACCGGTGCGCCCAAGGCTTGCCCAAGAGGCAGCCAGGCTTGCCCAGTCTGTAAAACACCAGCTCAAGAGGCTTGCCCACAGCCAAGAGAGGGGATCCGGCGGACACACGAGCCGGGCCCTGATCCGGCGGAACCCCACCTCGTGCAGATCCGGCAGGCTCCCGGTCCCGGCCGTTGGGAAGTGCAGCACATCGGGGCCTGCGACCAGCAGCCCACCCTGGAGCAGTACGAGCAGCGCCAAGCCGCGCTGGCCGGCCAGCGGGCCGACGAGCAGGAGCGGGAGGCCAAGAAGAAGGCCGCCGCGGCGCAGCGGAAGGCCCGGGCCGACGAGCGGAGGGCCGCGAAGGCGGCCGAGGCCCGGGCAGCCGCCGCCGCGACCGCGCAGGCCGTGCAGGAGCACGGTGTCACCTCGGCCGTGGACGTGCAGACGCCGTACGACAAGGGCGTGCGCGGCTCCGGACCGGCGGCCACCCGCATGCGCATCGTGGAACGCGCCCTGACGCTCGAGGACGGGCAGTCGGTTACCGCCTGGGACATCGAGGTGCACGGCCCCCAGGCCGACGAATTCGCCGACGTCCCCGAACGGTGATGAGGATCTGTGAATTCGGTCAGGGCTACTCGTCGCCCCACTTGCTCCGTTCCTCAACGGAGTGGGAGCTTGCGCGAGCGCGGTGCAGGTCGTGGACCGTGGAGGGGGCTATCTAGGAGCTGTCCGGGCGATCATGTGACCGCCCCGTGCCTGGGGCGTTGTTGTGGGCATGGGGCGGGGTGATCTGACAGATGCCGAGTGGGAACGGCTGCGGCCATTCCTGCCGGTGAGTAATGGACGTTGGGGCCGGCGGCGGGACCACCGGCAGGTGATCGACGGAATCCTGCACCGGGTGCGAACCGGCGTGCAGTGGCGGGATCTTCCCGAGCGGTTCGGTCCCTGGAAGACCGTCTATGAACGCCACCGGCTGTGGTCGGCCGACGGCACGTGGGAACGTCTGCTGCAGCAGGTCCAGGCCGCTGCCGACGTCGCGGGCGAGATCGACTGGGACATCTCAGTGGACTCCACCATCGTGCGTGCTCATCAGCACGCGGCCGGTGCCCGTACGGAACCACCGCCTGCAGCCGTGCCAAAGGGGGCCGAAGCGGCAGAACACCAGGGCGAAACACCGTGGCAAAGCCTGCTCGCCCGCCTGGTGGAGGTGGTGCAGGAGGTGAGGGCCTGGGCCGCTCGCGGGGCGGGTTCACCAGCAAAATCCACCTGAGCGCGGACGGCCGCTGCCGCCCGCTGTCCCTGGTCGTTACCCCGGGGCAGCGTGCCGACTGCACCCAGTTCCAGACGGTGCTGGAAAAGATCCGCGTTCCGCGGGTCGGTCCGGGCCGGCCCCGCACGAAGCCCGACAGCATCGCGGCCGACAAGGGCTACAGCAACAGTCCGTGCCGCAAGTACCCTGCGGCGCCGGGGCATCCGGCACACGATTCCGGAGAAGATCGACGGCCAGGCCGCCCGCCTGCGCAAAGGCTCACGCGGCGGACGGCCACCCGGCTTCGACAAGGAGCGGTACAAGAAGCGCAACACCGTCGAGCGAGCAATCAACAGGTTGAAGCAGTCCCGGGCCATCGCCACTCGCTATGACAAGCGGGGCTACGTCTTCCTCGGCACCGCAACCACCGCAGCTCTGCTCATCTGGCTTCGGAGTTGAGTCACGACGTCACAAAGGGATCGGCCGATACGCCAGGGTCTGATCGACCACCCACTGGCTTCTGAAGGCCGCCCGTTGCATCAGCCTATAGGGCCGCCTTCGGGGTTGGCCCCTCCAGCTGGACGCTGATTGGTCGGGATCCCTGATTGGTTGAAATTTGGCTCGCCCCTCGTTATGACCTGCACCGAGTAGTTGTAGTTGAACATGTGGCAGTTCAGCAAGCCACACCTTGTATTGAGGACCAGGCACTGTGGGCTGCCGCCAATGCCGCCGAAGGTCTGTGCCTCCAAGCGTACATCTGTGCTATCGACACCGAAGAGGTTCGCCTCGTCCTCAGTTGGAGCCAATGCCCCTAGAGACGCGACAGCAGTCGCCGAGACGATCCCTCCAGGCATCTCTGGCATCGTTGGGTTGGGGGGCGGGTAGAACCTGACGGTCCCTGCTGCGAGAGGGAGGAAGCTCTTCATTGTGAAGTGCGTGGTGGGCACCGCGAAGCCGATTTCGCACTGAACCCACCCGGTATAGACCTCCATCATAAAGCGTTCGTTTCCAGTGCTCTGGCTGTTGATCCAGTAGCGCATGTAGCGGAAAGAATGGACGGAGTCCAGGGGTCTTCCGTATGGTCCAGCCATTTGAATATTCCTTCGTGGCGCAGGTGCGGTCTCACTGCATCATGAGTAGCCCTTACGCATAACCGCGAGACGGCCTGAGGTATTCGGCGATGCTCTCGTGTCCGGCGCGGGATCGCGCTCACGATGCTTGTGCCAGAACCCCCACTGGCTTGCATGGCATGACCTATGTCCATTTTGGGCCGTCCTGTGTGAGCTCGCATCTTGAGCCGTATTTGTCTGGCGGGATGTGAGCGATTGCCCCCTAACGTCCATTACTCACCGGCAGGAATGGCCGCAGCCGTTCCCACTCGGCATCTGTCAGATCACCCCGCCCCATGCCCACAACAAGGCGGGCTAGGAGGCTGGGCTGCCGACGCCCGACGGGTGACTCGAGCGGCCCGGCGCAACTGAACGCTCCGACAAGCCGCCTACGGTGCTGCCGTGGCACTTATCCCAGGGAACGGCCCCACTGCGGCGGACTGGCTGGGTGCGTGGTCCGCGTTCGGCGCTGCGGTCGGCACGGTCGGCGCGTTCTTCACTGGGTTGAGCCTGTGGTGGCGCGATCGGCGGCGTCTGCGCCGTGCGCAGGCGCGCTTGGTCCATGGCTACATCTTGCACACGGGGACGGGCATCGCGGTGAGCCAAGGGGGAGGGGGGCGTCCGCGCCCACACCGCCCAAGTACGTGATCGAGAACAACAGCGATGAGCCGATCTACCGGGTGACTGTGCCGCAGGGGGCCGACGGCGACACCATCTCCTATCACCTGGTCCCGGCCGGCGAGAAGCGCGAGACGTCCATGTCAGGGGCGGACAAGGAGAAATTCCTGCAGAAGCACCCAAAGGCCACGATCGTCCCTCTGGCGTTCTCCTTCGCCGACTCGTCCAGCGCACTGTGGAAGCGGAACCAAGGGGGAAGACTGCACGGCGGCTGGCGCTACAGGTGGCCCCGGAAGAAGTTGGGTGGGGAGATCCACTGAGCAGGTGTGGGGTCACCCCTGAGCACGGGGTGGCCGTTTTCAAATAGCGCCATCAACGGTTCTACCTCCTGGAGGACGCCCGCGCCGAGTACCAGCAGCACACCTGGACCGCGGACCTCCCGACCTACCCCAGCAGCACCCCCGAGCCGCTCCCGGCAACCTGTCCCACGCCCGACGTCGACCACTGCGGGAACTGCGGGACGACCGTCGCGATCGGGGGCTGGATGAGCGCCTCGCTCGGCCTCTCCTGCCCGGACTGCTACGACGTGATGTCCGGCGAGCCCGGCCGCCACGACCTTCGGTACCACCGTCAGCGGTAGGCAGGAGCCGGCCTGTCCGGCGCTCTGCGGAGGGTGGGCAAGCCCATGCCGGCGCGCCTCCGCGGCAGTTGCACCGGAAGGGGGCTGGAGGGTTGCCTGCAGAGGTGCACTAGGAGTTGCACCGGAGGTGTGACCGGGAGTGGGACCCCCACTTTTTCGATCTTGAGCATCGTGCCTGGTCAGGCCCCGTGGGCAAGCCCCCTCGCCACGACGACACCTCTTTCTCCGCGATAGCCGGAGGAAGAGGCCTGCTTCTTCTCAGGGCCGGGCCGGCCTTCACCAGCCCAGTCCAGCCCAGCTCAGCCCAGGCCAGCTCGGACCGGCCCCCACGGTCCGGTCCGTGCCTCGGCCGGCTCCCTGCTCCCCGCTCCGGATCCGGCGCCGTCCGACGCGCGGCCCCGGCCCCGGACACCGCGTGCGCCCCCCGCTCGAAGGCTGCGCCCGGACATGCCGAAGCGGCCCCGCCGGGAAGGCGAGGCCGCTTGGTGTGGAGCTGATTCAGTGCATCTCCCAGTCGACGCAGCGGCGCTGGGGGAGCGGCGGCTCGACGCCGAGGCGCAGCGCCAGCCGGACCGCCGCGCGGTCCTGCTTGTGTGCCGCCTGCTGGTGAGGCTTCCGGCTCCCGTCCTTCAGGTGGGAGATCCAGGGTCGCTCCTGGAGCTGCAGGTGCGCGGGGCGGTCGTGGAAGGTACGGGCCATCTCGGGGCTCCTCGCTGTGGATTTGTAGCGGTGCGTGTTTCGCGGTCGCTGACCGGCTGCCACGGCCGATCAACTGAGACAACCATAATCTTTATTCATCACTCACGTCAAGCGGGGGCGCCCTGCGGGTTTCCGCGCGCCGCGATGCGGGCGGCTGGACGGGTGAACGCGAAATCGGGTCGAGAAAAAGGCCGTTCCGACTTCCCGAAAGTGATGAGTGTGAGTTATAGTTGTCTTGTTGGTAGGGAGTGGCACCCGGTCAACACCCCCCGAACTCACAAGCTCCAGGGAGAAACCCGTGTCGAACTCCATGAAGATCACCGCCGGTCAGACCACCACCCGCACCCTGACCGACCTGATCCGCGCCATGGACGGCCAGCGCGCCACGACCATCACCTACGTCGACAGCAAGGGCGACGAGTCGGTGCGCACCATCGAGATCCACAACATCCTCACCACCAGTAAGGGCGGCATCATCGTCCGCGCGATGTGCCGCGCCCGGGGCGAGATGCGCAGCTTCACCCTGGAGCAGATCAAGGCGTACACCGTCCACCGCATCCGCTTCGTCCTCGCGGTCCCGGAGGAGAACGCGGCGGACGTGGCCCCCCTCGCCCACTTCGTCTTCACCGCGCAGGAGCTGGTTGACCTGGAGCTGGAGCGCGACTACCCGGCGCCCAAGCTGAAGCTCGCCGCATAGGCGAGCGGGCCCGCCC
>NZ_JARAYQ010000351.1:0-6762 GCF_033794505.1 Streptomyces sp. MB09-01
GCGGGGGGTGCCGGGGCGACGGCGGCCGCGGGAGCCGGCTCGTCCTCCACGGAGACCCCGAAGTCGGTGGCGATGCCGGCGAGGCCGTTCGCGTACCCCTGGCCGACCGCGCGCACCTTCCACACGCCGCCGCGCAGGTAGATCTCGACGACGACGAGCGCCGTCTCGGAACCCAGCTGCGGCGGGGTGAAGGAGGCGATCACGGCGCCGCCGTCGGCGTTGCGCACGGTGGCCGTGGGCTCGATGCCCTGGAAGCTCTGCCCGGCGGCGTCGGGGCTGGCCGTGACCACGATCCGCTCGATGCCCGGCGGCACCGCGCCGGTGTCCACCGTGATCGAGTCCGGCGCCGCACCGCCGCCGGACCGGTAGCTGACACCGGGGCCGGAGGGCTGGTTGAAGAAGATGAAGTCGGCGTCGGAGCGCACCTTGCCGTCGGCCGTCAGGAGCAGGGCCGATACGTCGAGCCGCACCGGCGCAGCCACGTCCACCGTCACGCGGACGGTGTTGAGCGGCAGGTTGGAACCAGGGGTCATAGCGGTCATGCCCGGAGAACGACCGGAGGGGCTTTGCCGTTCCCTTACCCTCGCGCGAGATTTCAGCGGTGGTTGCGGGGCTGGTTCCGCGCCGCGCGCTCGTTGCCGCACTTCCGCGAGCCGGTCCAGCAGGCCATGACCAGCTGCGCGTCGCCGGACTCCATTCTCGGCGAGGAACTTCTGCGCCCGGCCCCGCACGGGGTGGCGGCGGTGCGGGCAACGGGTTCAGGGGCGGGGTCCCGGCCTGGCACGTCCCGGCCTGGCCCAATCCTGGCCTGGCACGGTCCCGGCCGGGGCACCTCGCCGGGGCACCTCCCCGGGGAACGTCCCCGGGCACGTCCCGGCCGGGGCGGGGGCCCCGCCCCGGCCGGGGTACGGCCTTCGCTCAGACGCCCGTGACCCGGCGCGGCAGCCCCAGCGGGTTGGCCTCGCGCAGCTCCGCCGGAAGGAGCGCGTCCGGCACCGACTGGTAGGCCACCGGCCGCAGCCAGCGCTCGATCGCGGTCCCGCCCACCGAGGTGGAGTGCGAGGTGGCCGCCGGGTAGGGGCCGCCGTGGTGCTGGGCCGGGGCCACCGCGACCCCGGTCGGCCAGCCGTTGACCACGATCCGGCCCGCCAGCTGGGTGACCTGCCCGATCAGCTCTGCGGCCGGGCCCGGTGCGCCCTCCGTCTCGGCGGCCGACAGTTGCAGCGTGGCGCTCAGGTTGCCGGGGAGCCGGCCGAGCACCGCCCCCGCCTCGCCCTGGTCGGCGTACCGCACGACGACGGTGACAGGGCCGAAGCACTCCTCCAGGAGGAGGTCGTGGGCGCCGCCCGCGAGCAGGTCCTCGGCGCTCACGGTGAGGTAGCCGGCGCCGACGGTGTGCTCCCCGCCGGAGCCCGGGGTGACGGGCGCGTCGACGCCGGGCAGCCCGGCCCGCTCGCGCACCCCGGAGACGAAGTTGTCCCGCATCCGGTGGTCGAGCAGCACGCCGGGCTCGGTCTCCCCGAGCGCCTTGGTGAGCGCGCCGGTGAGGCGGTCGCCCGCCGAGCCCTCGGGCACCAGCACCAGGCCGGGCTTCACGCAGAACTGGCCGAGGCCGAGGGTGACCGAGCCCGCCAGCCCGGCGCCGATCTCCTCGGCGCGCTCGGCGGCGGCGGCCGGAGTGACCACGACGGGGTTGAGGGAGCCCAGCTCGCCGTGGAACGGGATCGGCACGGGCCGGGCGGCCGCCGCGTCGAACAGGGCTCGCCCGCCCCGGATGGAACCGGTGAATCCGGCGGCGGCCACCAGCGGGTGGCGGATCAGCTCCAGGCCGGCGTCGAACCCGTGGACCACGCTCACCACTTCGGCCGGGAGTCCGACGGCGACCGCCGCCCGGCGCAGCAGCGAGGCGCACAGTTCGGAGGTGGCGGGGTGGTCGGGGTGCGCCTTGACGACCACCGGGCAGCCGGCGGCCAGCGCGCTCGCGGTGTCCCCGCCGGGGACGGAGAAGGCGAGCGGGAAGTTGGAGGCGGCGTAGACCGCGACCACGCCGAGCGGGACCTTGTAGCGGCGCAGTTCGGGGCGTGGCGGGCTGAGGGAGGGGTCGGCGCGGTCGATCCGGATGTCGAGGTAGGCGCCCTCGTCGACGGCGTCGGCGAAGGCGCGCAGCTGGCCGGTGGTGCGCGCCAGTTCGCCGGTGAGCCGGCCCGGGCCGAGCGCCGTCTCGGCGTCTGCGGCCTCGATGACGTGGGCGGCGGCCTCGTCGAGCAGCGCGGCGGCGGCGCGCAGGAAGGCGGCGCGGACGGTGGCGTCGGCGAGCGGGCCGCGGGCCGCGTGGGCCGCCCGTACGGCTTCGGCCACCTCCTGGGACGTGGCCTCCACCGCAACCTGCTCGCGCTGCTTCCCGGTGCGGGGGTCCACACTCCAGACTGGTGTCGTTGTCATGGCCCACTGCCTCCTGGATCGTTCAGTATTCTGAACGCGGTTCCGGTGGATGAATGATCACATCTGCTGCGGACTCTATTTCCGCGTCCTCCGCGTGACAAGAGGCGACCAGAGGGGAAGCAGGCGTATGACGACGACCGAGTCGGGGATCCCGGTTGCGGCGGCGCCGGTCAAATCGGCGGTGCGGACCGTCCTGCTGCTGGAGCACTTCGCTGCGCGGCCGGGGCTGCACAGCCTGGCGGACATCCAGCACGACCTCGACCTGCCCAAGTCCAGCCTCTACATGCTGCTGCGCACGCTGGTGAACCTGGGGTGGGTGGAGACGGACGCGACGGGCACGCGGTACGGAATCGGCGTACGGGCCCTGCTGGTCGGAAGTTCGTACATCGACGGCGACGAGGTGGTCGCCGCCGCGCGGCCCACCCTGGACCGGCTCTCCGACGACACGACGGAGACCATCCACCTGGCGCGGATGGACGGGACGAGCGTGGTGTACCTCGCCACCCGGCAGTCCCAGCACTACCTGCGGCCCTTCACCCGGGTCGGGCGGCGACTGCCCGTGCACTCGACGGCGCTCGGCAAGGCGCTGCTGGCCACGCACACGGACGAAGAGGTACGGAGGCTGCTGCCGCGGCGGCTGGAAGCGGTCACCGAGCACACCATCACCGACCGGGAGCAGCTCGTCGAGGAGTTGGCGCTGGTGCGGGAGCAGGGGTACGCGGTGGACCGGGAGGAGAACACGCTCGGGCTGCGCTGCTTCGGGGCGGCGGTGCCGTACCGGACGCCGGCCCGGGACGCGGTGAGCTGCTCGGTGCCGGTGGCCCGGCTGACGGCGGGGCACGAACAGGTCATCAAGGCGGCGCTGTTCGAGGCGCGGGACCGGCTGTCGGTGGTCACGCGGCGCATGTGACGGGGCGGTGCGGGGGGTTCCTCCCCCGCGCGGGGGAGGAACCCCCCGCACCGCCCCGTCACATGCGCCGCGTGACCACCGACAGCCGGTCCCGCGCCTCGAACAGCGCCGCCTTGATGACCTGTTCGTGCCCCGCCGTCAGCCGGGCCACCGGCACCGAGCAGCTCACCGCGTCCCGGGCCGGCGTCCGGTACGGCACCGCCGCCCCGAAGCAGCGCAGCCCGAGCGTGTTCTCCTCCCGGTCCACCGCGTACCCCTGCTCCCGCACCAGCGCCAACTCCTCGACGAGCTGCTCCCGGTCGGTGATGGTGTGCTCGGTGACCGCTTCCAGCCGCCGCGGCAGCAGCCTCCGTACCTCTTCGTCCGTGTGCGTGGCCAGCAGCGCCTTGCCGAGCGCCGTCGAGTGCACGGGCAGTCGCCGCCCGACCCGGGTGAAGGGCCGCAGGTAGTGCTGGGACTGCCGGGTGGCGAGGTACACCACGCTCGTCCCGTCCATCCGCGCCAGGTGGATGGTCTCCGTCGTGTCGTCGGAGAGCCGGTCCAGGGTGGGCCGCGCGGCGGCGACCACCTCGTCGCCGTCGATGTACGAACTTCCGACCAGCAGGGCCCGTACGCCGATTCCGTACCGCGTGCCCGTCGCGTCCGTCTCCACCCACCCCAGGTTCACCAGCGTGCGCAGCAGCATGTAGAGGCTGGACTTGGGCAGGTCGAGGTCGTGCTGGATGTCCGCCAGGCTGTGCAGCCCCGGCCGCGCAGCGAAGTGCTCCAGCAGCAGGACGGTCCGCACCGCCGATTTGACCGGCGCCGCCGCAACCGGGATCCCCGACTCGGTCGTCGTCATACGCCTGCTTCCCCTCTGGTCGCCTCTTGTCACGCGGAGGACGCGGAAATAGAGTCCGCAGCAGATGTGATCATTCATCCACCGGAACCGCGTTCAGAATACTGAACGATCCAGGAGGCAGTGGGCCATGACAACGACACCAGTCTGGAGTGTGGACCCCCGCACCGGGAAGCAGCGCGAGCAGGTTGCGGTGGAGGCCACGTCCCAGGAGGTGGCCGAAGCCGTACGGGCGGCCCACGCGGCCCGCGGCCCGCTCGCCGACGCCACCGTCCGCGCCGCCTTCCTGCGCGCCGCCGCCGCGCTGCTCGACGAGGCCGCCGCCCACGTCATCGAGGCCGCAGACGCCGAGACGGCGCTCGGCCCGGGCCGGCTCACCGGCGAACTGGCGCGCACCACCGGCCAGCTGCGCGCCTTCGCCGACGCCGTCGACGAGGGCGCCTACCTCGACATCCGGATCGACCGCGCCGACCCCTCCCTCAGCCCGCCACGCCCCGAACTGCGCCGCTACAAGGTCCCGCTCGGCGTGGTCGCGGTCTACGCCGCCTCCAACTTCCCGCTCGCCTTCTCCGTCCCCGGCGGGGACACCGCGAGCGCGCTGGCCGCCGGCTGCCCGGTGGTCGTCAAGGCGCACCCCGACCACCCCGCCACCTCCGAACTGTGCGCCTCGCTGCTGCGCCGGGCGGCGGTCGCCGTCGGACTCCCGGCCGAAGTGGTGAGCGTGGTCCACGGGTTCGACGCCGGCCTGGAGCTGATCCGCCACCCGCTGGTGGCCGCCGCCGGATTCACCGGTTCCATCCGGGGCGGGCGAGCCCTGTTCGACGCGGCGGCCGCCCGGCCCGTGCCGATCCCGTTCCACGGCGAGCTGGGCTCCCTCAACCCCGTCGTGGTCACTCCGGCCGCCGCCGCCGAGCGCGCCGAGGAGATCGGCGCCGGGCTGGCGGGCTCGGTCACCCTCGGCCTCGGCCAGTTCTGCGTGAAGCCCGGCCTGGTGCTGGTGCCCGAGGGCTCGGCGGGCGACCGCCTCACCGGCGCGCTCACCAAGGCGCTCGGGGAGACCGAGCCCGGCGTGCTGCTCGACCACCGGATGCGGGACAACTTCGTCTCCGGGGTGCGCGAGCGGGCCGGGCTGCCCGGCGTCGACGCGCCCGTCACCCCGGGCTCCGGCGGGGAGCACACCGTCGGCGCCGGCTACCTCACCGTGAGCGCCGAGGACCTGCTCGCGGGCGGCGCCCACGACCTCCTCCTGGAGGAGTGCTTCGGCCCTGTCACCGTCGTCGTGCGGTACGCCGACCAGGGCGAGGCGGGGGCGGTGCTCGGCCGGCTCCCCGGCAACCTGAGCGCCACGCTGCAACTGTCGGCCGCCGAGACGGAGGGCGCACCGGGCCCGGCCGCAGAGCTGATCGGGCAGGTCACCCAGCTGGCGGGCCGGATCGTGGTCAACGGCTGGCCGACCGGGGTCGCGGTGGCCCCGGCCCAGCACCACGGCGGCCCCTACCCGGCGGCCACCTCGCACTCCACCTCGGTGGGCGGGACCGCGATCGAGCGCTGGCTGCGGCCGGTGGCCTACCAGTCGGTGCCGGACGCGCTCCTTCCGGCGGAGCTGCGCGAGGCCAACCCGCTGGGGCTGCCGCGCCGGGTCACGGGCGTCTGAGCGAAGGCCGTACCCCGGCCGGGGCGGGGCCCCCGCCCCGGCCGGGACGTGCCCGGGGACGTTCCCCGGGGAGGTGCCCCGGCGAGGTGCCCCGGCCGGGACCGTGCCAGGCCAGGATTGGGCCAGGCCGGGACGTGCCAGGCCGGGACCCCGCCCCTGAACCCGTTGCCCGCACCGCCGCCACCCCGTGCGGGGCCGGGCGCAGAAGTTCCTCGCCGAGAATGGAGTCCGGCGACGCGCAGCTGGTCATGGCCTGCTGGACCGGCTCGCGGAAGTGCGGCAACGAGCGCGCGGCGCGGAACCAGCCCCGCAACCACCGCTGAAATCTCGCGCGAGGGTAAGGGAACGGCAAAGCCCCTCCGGTCGTTCTCCGGGCATGACCGCTATGACCCCTGGTTCCAACCTGCCGCTCAACACCGTCCGCGTGACGGTGGACGTGGCTGCGCCGGTGCGGCTCGACGTATCGGCCCTGCTCCTGACGGCCGACGGCAAGGTGCGCTCCGACGCCGACTTCATCTTCTTCAACCAGCCCTCCGGCCCCGGTGTCAGCTACCGGTCCGGCGGCGGTGCGGCGCCGGACTCGATCACGGTGGACACCGGCGCGGTGCCGCCGGGCATCGAGCGGATCGTGGTCACGGCCAGCCCCGACGCCGCCGGGCAGAGCTTCCAGGGCATCGAGCCCACGGCCACCGTGCGCAACGCCGACGGCGGCGCCGTGATCGCCTCCTTCACCCCGCCGCAGCTGGGTTCCGAGACGGCGCTCGTCGTCGTCGAGATCTACCTGCGCGGCGGCGTGTGGAAGGTGCGCGCGGTCGGCCAGGGGTACGCGAACGGCCTCGCCGGCATCGCCACCGACTTCGGGGTCTCCGTGGAGGACGAGCCGGCTCCCGCGGCCGCCGTCGCCCCGGCACCCCCCGC
>NZ_JARAYQ010000352.1:0-6721 GCF_033794505.1 Streptomyces sp. MB09-01
ATCTGCGGCCGTCCGGTGCCCGCCCGCTCCACGCCCGCCGGTTCCGTCCGCTCCGTCCCCGGCCGCTCCGTCCCCGCCGGAACCGTCCCCGGCCACCGCGTGCCCGACCGCACCGTCCACCGAGGTCCCGTCCGCCGCCGTCCTCTCCCCGACGGTCGAGGCCCCGGGCGCCCCGTCCCCACCCGTCCCCTCCCCGGCGAGGGGCCCCGGCACCGGCTCCCACCACCGCGGCGGCGCCTCCCGCCGCAGCACCGTCCCGCCCGGGGTGCGGACCTCCACCGCCCCGTGCCGGGACACCGCCACCGTCACCCGCTCCGAGACCACCCGCCAGCCGCCCCCGGTGTCCGGCTCGAGCACGGCCCGCGGATCCGGCTCCGGCCCGTCGCCCACCACCGCGTACGAGGGCGTCGGCCCGGCCCCGTCCCAGCCCCAGAACACCGCGCCGCCCGCCATGACCCGTACCAGCAGCTCCGAGCGCGCGAACCGCAGTACACCCCCGCCCGGGCAGGGCTCCGTACCGGTCAGCAGCCCCGGCACGCGCGCCCGCTCCGCGCCCCGGCGCGGGAGCCCCACCGTGTCCGCGCGCCGGTGGCGCCAGGCCGAAAGCCAGGCGCGCCGTCCGCGCTCCGTACCGATGTCCTTCACCGCACGCACCAGATCACGACCGTTCATGCCGCTCACCCTGCCACCGCCCCCCGGCCGAGGGGACTGCGTTCAACTGCCGTTCACCCGGCAGCGGCACCCTCCGCAGGTCACCCGACCGGCCAGGACGGCCCTGGTGCAGCGGTCGATCACATGGCATCGTCCCTGTGAGCCGCCGCGCGTACACCCCCCGCGCGATGGCACCGTACGCACACGAAGCGCGAGCCGCAGACTTGACCGGGAGCCGACCCATGACCTCAGCCACGCAGCCGGAACCCCTCTGGGCACCGGGCCCCGACCGGATCGCCGCGGCCCGCATCACCGCCTTCCAGGCCTGGGCCGCGACCCGGTTCGGCGCCCCCGCCGACGGGGGGTACCCCGCCCTGCACCGCTGGTCCGTCGACGAGCTCGACACCTTCTGGCAGGCCGTCGCCGAATGGTTCGACGTCCGCTTCACCACCCCGTACGAATCCGTCCTCGCCGACCGCTCCATGCCGGGCGCACGCTGGTTCACCGGAGCCACCCTCAACTACGCCGAGCACGCCCTGCGCGCCGCCGAGGACCCGGCCCGCGCCGGCGATGCCGCCCTGCTGTACGTGGACGAGACCCACGAGGTCACCCCGGTCAGCTGGTCCGAGCTCCGCCGCCAGGTCGGCTCCCTCGCCGCCGAACTGCGCGCCCTCGGCGTACGCCCCGGCGACCGGGTCAGCGGCTACCTCCCCAACATCCCCGAGGCCACGGTCGCCCTCCTCGCCACCGCCGCCGTCGGCGGCGTCTGGACCTCCTGCGCCCCCGACTTCGGCGCCCGCAGCGTCCTCGACCGCTTCCAGCAGGTCGAGCCCGTCGTCCTGTTCACCGTGGACGGCTACCGCTACGGCGGCAAGGAGCACGACCGCCGCGACACCGTCGCCGAACTCCGCGCCGAGCTCCCCTCCCTGCGCGCGGTCGTCCACATCCCGCTCCTCGGCACGCCCGCCCCCGAAGGCGCCCTCGACTGGTCCGCCCTCACCGCCGCCGACACCGAGCCGGTCTTCGAGGCGGTCCCCTTCGACCACCCCCTGTGGGTGCTGTACTCCTCCGGTACGACGGGCCTGCCCAAGGCCATCGTGCAGTCCCAGGGCGGCATCCTCCTCGAACACCTCAAGCAGCTCGGCCTGCACTGCGACCTCGGGCCGGAGGACCGGTTCTTCTGGTACACCTCCACCGGCTGGATGATGTGGAACTTCCTCGTCTCCGGACTGCTCACCGGTACGACGGTCGTCCTCTACGACGGCAGCCCCGGCTACCCCGACACGGGCGCCCAGTGGCGCATCGCCGAGCGGACGAAGGCCACCCTCTACGGCACCTCCGCCGCGTACGTCATGGCCTGCCGCAAGGCCGAGGTCCACCCGGCACGCGACTTCGACCTCTCCGCCGTGAAGTGCGTGGCCACCACGGGCTCCCCGCTCCCGCCCGACGGCTTCCGCTGGCTCCACGACGAGGTGGCCGAGGACCTCTGGATCGCCTCCGTCAGCGGCGGCACCGACGTCTGCAGCTGCTTCGCCGGCGCGGTCCCCACGCTCCCCGTCCACATCGGCGAGCTCCAGGCCGCCTGTCTCGGCACCGACCTGCAGTCCTGGGACCCGTCCGGCAAGCCCGTCACCGGCGAGGTCGGCGAGCTCGTCGTCACCAACCCGATGCCGTCCATGCCGATCCACTTCTGGAACGACCCCGACGGCAGCCGCTACCGCGACAGCTACTTCGAGATGTTCCCGGGGGTCTGGCGCCACGGGGACTGGATCACGATCACCGACCACGGCTCGGTGATCATCCACGGCCGCTCCGACTCCACCCTCAACCGCCAGGGCGTCCGGATGGGCTCCGCCGACATCTACGAGGCCGTCGAGCGGCTCCCCGAGATCAAGGAGTCCCTGGTCATCGGGCTGGAGGAGCCGAACGGCGGGTACTGGATGCCGCTCTTCGTGCACCTCACCCCCGGCGCCACCCTCGACGAGGACCTGCGCGCCCGGATCAAGGCGACCATCCGCGAGGAACTCTCCCCGCGCCACGTCCCCGACGAGATCATCGAGGTCCCGGGCATCCCGCACACCCTCACGGGCAAGCGCATCGAGGTCCCGGTCAAGCGCCTCCTCCAGGGCGCGCCCCTGGCCAAGGCGGTCAACCCGGGCTCCGTGGACAATCTGGACCTCCTCCACTTCTACGAGGAGCTGGCCCGCACCCGCGGCTGACGAAACCGTCACTGTCAGTGGTGATAATTACTCTGAGTGAGCAGAAGACCGCATCACTCAGGGGGAGCCATGCCACCGCGCAAGAACGACCACGACACGGACAGGCGCCGCACGCTGCGCCGCGAGGTCCCCAGCACCCTCGGCCTGCTGGCCGACGCCGGGGACTTCGCGGCCATGTGCGGCTACCGCAGCTTCACCTTCGACCACCCCGCCGACTACGCCGAGTACCTCCGCCACGTCGACGGCCTGCTCCGGGCCCTCGCGGCCCGGGGCATCCACACCACCGTCGCGCTCTTCGACCCCGACGAGTACGCCGAGTACTGCGGGGAACACGGCCTCGACCCCGACACGGCCGAGACCCGCACCCGCTTCACCGCGGAGCTCGGCGGCGGCAGCGCCGTCCTGCCCTACACCGGCCAGCCCGTCGACGAGATCGTCCCGCTCCTCCTCGACGAGGCGGTCCGCCAGGCCACCTGGGAGTACGCCACCACCCTGCTCGCCGGAATCGGCCGCTGCGCGGACTGCGGCGAGGACATCGGCCGCGCCTCCTTCGACCGCGCCTCGGACGCGCTCGAACGCCTCCTCGCCGGCGCCGGACCCGGCCACCACCATTTCGTCTGCAGCATCCCGACCGAGGCGGAACAGCTCGTCGCCGTCCTCCACGCGGAGACCACCGAGGACCCGGACACCCCGCCCCGCATCGAGGGCCGCGAAGGCCTCGACTTCGTGACGGTCCTGGCAGCCGGGCTCGCCCAGGGCGGGCCCGGGGGACTGGTGGTGCGGAGCACCAGCGAAGACCACCGCGACCGGGTCCACGGCTGGCGCCTGGACCGCGGCCGACTCGTCGCACTCTCGGCCGCCGCCGTCTTCAACGCCTACTGCACGGACGCAGACACGGGGGAGCCCGTCGCCCCCGAACCGGGCGTCGAATACTGCCCGGGGTACGACGTGGACACCCCGGGCCCCCACCACTAGATGGGCCCGGGACGACCGAGGGGCCCTCGCCCACGGCGAGAGCCCCTCGGGGAACGACGATCCGGCCGGCTATTCGCCGGACAGCACCGCCTGCGCGGCCACACGGGCCTCCTCGGCGCTGTCCGCCGCCCGGGCGGCCGCCGCGGCACGCTCGCACTGGGCGAGCGTGTACTTCGCGAGCGTCGCCCGCACATACGGGATCGACGCGGCACCCATCGACAGGGAGGTGACACCCAGACCCGTCAGCACACAGGCCAGCAGCGGGTCCGAAGCGGCCTCACCACAGACACCGCAGCTCTTGCCCTCGGCCCTGGCCGCGTCGGCCGACATGGCGATGAGGTCGAGCAGCGCCGGCTGCCACGGGTCCTGCAGCCGCGACACCGCACCCACCTGCCGGTCCGCGGCGAAGGCGTACTGCGCGAGGTCGTTCGTACCCAGCGACAGGAACTCGACCTCCTGCAGGATCGAGCGCGCCCGGAGCGCGGCGGAGGGGATCTCCACCATCGCGCCGAACTTGGCCCTGAGGCCCGCCGCGCGGCAGGCGTCAGCGAAGGCCTTGGCATCGATGCGGTCGGCGACCATCGGGGCCATGACCTCGAGGTAGACCGGCAACCCCTCGGCCGCCTTGGCCAGCGCGGTGAGCTGCGTGCGCAGCACGTCCGGGTGGTCCAGCAGCGACCGCAGCCCGCGGACGCCCAGCGCCGGGTTCGGCTCGTCGGCCGGAGTCAGGAAGTCCAGCGGCTTGTCGGCGCCGGCGTCCAGCACCCGCACGACGACCCGGCCCTCGGGAAACGCCTCGAGCACCTTGCGGTAGGACTCGATCTGCTTCTCCTCGGACGGCGCCTTCTTGCTGTCGTCCAGGAACAGGAACTCGGTGCGGAACAGACCCACACCCTCCGCGCCCGCCTCGACGGCCGCCGGCACGTCGGCGGGACCGCCGACGTTCGCCAGCAGCGGCACCTTGTGACCGTCGGAGGTCGCACCCGGACCCGACGAGGCGGCGAGGGCCGCCCTGCGCTCGGCGGCCGCCGCCTCCAGCTCGGCCCGCTTCTCGGCGGTGGGCTCGACGAACAGGTCACCGGTGCTGCCGTCGACCGCGATGACCGTGCCCTCGGCGATCTCACCGGCACCCGGCAGCGCCACGATCGCCGGTACGCCCAGCGCCCGCGCGAGGATCGCGCTGTGACTGGTCGGCCCGCCCTCCTCGGTCACGAATCCGAGGACGAGCGCCGGGTCCAGCAGCGCCGTGTCGGCGGGTGCCAGGTCCCGCGCGATCAGCACGTACGGCTCGTCGCTGTCGGGCACGCCCGGCATCGGCACACCGAGCAGCCGCGCCACGATGCGGTTGCGCACGTCGTCCAGGTCGGCCACCCGGCCGGCCATGTACTCGCCGGCCCCCGCGAGCAGATCGCGGTAGGCGGCGAACGCGTCGTACACGCCCCGCTCGGCGGTGCTGCCGACGGCGATCCGCCGGTCGACGTCCGCCATCAGCTCGGGGTCCTCGGCGATCATCGCCTGGGCCTCGAGCACGTGCTGGGCCTCGCCACCGGCCAGCTGGCCACGCGCGATCAGATCGGCCGCCACAGCACTCACCGCCTGACGGGCGCGCCCCTGCTCGCGCTCCGCCTCGTCCGCCGTGATCTGCCTGGCCGGCGGCTCCAGGACCGCCGTGCCCATGTGCCGCACCTCGCCGATCGCCACACCGTGGCTCACGCCGACGCCTCGCAGCGTTGTCTCCATTTCACCCGTCTCCGATTGAGCGGCGGGCCGTGCCGCCGCGGTGGATGTCCGACTCACTCGCCCATGACGGGCGGGAGGTCACCGCCAGCTGAAGAGGGCGTCGTCGGCCTTCACGTCGCCGGACTCGACGACGTCACCGAGGGAATCGGCCGTCGCCTCGAGCGCCACGACGGGGCAGATGGGCGACTTGCCGGCGGCCTCGACCGCAGCGGGGTTCCAACGGATGACGGCCTGGCCGCGGGTCACGGTGTCACCCTTGTTCACGAGCAGCTCGAAGCCCTCGCCGTTGAGCTGAACCGTGTCGATCCCGAGGTGCGTGAGTACGCCGTGCCCCTCGCTGTCGACCACTACGTACGCGTGCGGGTGCAGGGAGACGACCACACCGTCGACGGGGGACACCGCCTCCGAGGGCTCGCGCACGGGATCAATAGCGGTGCCCGGACCCACCATCGCGCCGGAGAACACCGGATCGGGCACTGCCGCGAGTCCGATGGCGATCCCGGCAAGTGGGGACGTCACGCTGGTCATGGGGGCCTCCCAGGGGTGGGGCTCATCGTGTCGCCGTCACTGCCTGTCGCGAACGGCGTACTCGTCTGAAGGATATGTCACTTGATGTTCGGGTTCGCCCGATGTAGGTCCCGATCCGGGCTGGCCCTTCGGCACGGAGACTAGTGGACTAGACCGGTGGACTAGACCATACGCCTGAATCGATTTGCTTGGGCACCACGGGGGCTGTACTGTCGTGACTCCCGCCAGGACGCCCCGCGTGAACTTCTCGCGAACGGCAGATGGACGGGACTCCTCCTCTTCATCAACGATCGTGCCTCCGTCCGTCTTTTCGTATGCCTTTTCGGTAATACGGCGAGTGGCCAGAGAGCCGGGAAATCGCTGATAGAGTCGGAATGGCCGGAAAGGGAAAGCGTGAAAGCGCAGGAACTGGAAAGCACCGAGGAAATCGGGCCCGAAAGAGTCTGATAGAGTCGGAAACGCAAGAACACAGAACGAAAGCCCGGAGGAAAGCCCCAGCGAATGTAGCTGAGGGTGAGTACAAAGGAAGCGTCCGTTCCTTGAGAACTCAACAGCGTGCCAAAAATCAACGCCAGAAGTTGATACCCCGTCCACTTCGGTGGATGAGG
>NZ_JARAYQ010000353.1:0-6707 GCF_033794505.1 Streptomyces sp. MB09-01
GTGTGAACCGCCCCCGCCCCGACGTGGCCGGACGGGAAGCTGGAGGTGGGCGGCGCGCCGCCCACCTCCAGCTTCCCGTCCGGCCACGTCGGCGCCTCGGTGGCCCTGTACGGCGGGCTGGCCACGCTGGTGTGGAACCGCGTCCGCGGCCCGTGGCGTTACGTCGCGGCGGCGGTTCTCGTGCTGGTCCCGCCGGTGGTCGGGCTGTCCCGGATGTACCGGGGCATGCACCACCCCTCCGACGTGGCGGGCGGCCTGGTCAACGGCGTTGCCACTCTGCTCGTCATGGGCTCGGTGTTCCTGTCCGGCCGCACCCGCGACACGGCGGGCACTCGCGACACGGCGAGCACTCGCGAAACCGAGGGCACTCACGAGACGGCGGGCGCCCGCGACACGGCGGACACTCGCGACAGGGAGGGCGCCCGCGACCCGGTAGGCGGTCCGCACGCGGTGCTCCCCGCCGTCCCCGTCCCGGCCGCCCGTGGCGCAGTCCGCAAAGACAGGCCTGTCAACGGGACTACTGCCGGGACCGCCGAAGGGCGCTCAGGCCGCCGGGCGGTCGTGGTCCGCCACCCCCACGGCTGCGGCGACGACCTGGCCGAGCGGGTGCGCCTCCGCCTCCACCGCCACGGGTACACCGACCAACGGTGGACCTCCACCTCCGTCGAACAAGCCTGCGGGGCCCTGCCCGAGGAGTGCGCGGAGCCCGGAGTCGACCTGGTCGTCGTCTGCGGCGGGGACGGCACGGTGCGCGCCTGCGCCGACGTGGTGGCCGGCACCGGCACCCCGCTGGCGCTCGTACCCTGCGGGACGGGCAACCTCCTCGCCCGCAACCTGGACCTCCCCCCGGATCCGCTCGCCGCCCTCGAAACGGCCCTCGGCGGCGGCGTCTTCCCGATCGACGTGGGACGGGTGTGGGGCGACGGCCTCCCCTCGACGCGGTTCACCGTGATGACCGGGGCCGGATTCGACGCCGCGACGGTCCGCGACGCCTCGCCCGCGCTCAAGGCCCGCCTCGGCTGGGCCGCCTACGTACTGTCGGCCGCCCGCCACCTGGGAGACCCGGGCATGCGCCTGTCCCTCCGGGTGGACGGGGGCCGGGCCCGTCGACGCCGGGCGCGGATGGTCGTCGTCGGCAACGTCGGCGCGCTCCAGGGCGGACTCGAACTCCTGCCCCGGGCACGGCCGGACAGCGGACGGCTGGAGGTCGTGCTGTTCGACCCCCGCGGCGCGGCGGGCTGGCTCGCCGCGGCCGGACACCTGGCCTCCCGGCTCGTCCGGCCGGGTGCCCGCGCGCCGGAGGCGTCGCCCCACGCGTCGACCGGAGGCCGGACCGTCGCCGGAGGAGCCCTGGAGTACTTCAGCGCCCGCCGGATCGAGATCCGCTTCGCCGGCGCACAGGCCCGTGAGGTCGACGGCGACACCATGACGGAAGGCTCCCTCCTGTTCGCCGAGGTGGAACCGGGCACCCTGCAGATCTTTCTCCCCAGAGCCCCGGGAGCCACTTCGCACCCCGCTCCACCGAACCCGTCCCGGCGCGCCGGGACCACACACAGTCAGGAAGCCGATGGGAACCGCGAGCCGAGTGCCACAGAGACGTGACGTGGTGGGCGAGGAACTGTCCGCGGACGAGGCATGGTCCGCCCTGCGCCGCTACGGAGGCTGGAGCCTGGTCCGGGACTCCTTCGTGCGCTTTCGCTACGCGGACGGCTTCAGCCACTCCCGCGCCCTCGCCCTGCAGACCGTCCTGTCCATCGTGCCCCTGGCCATCGCCGCCATCGGCCTGTCCAGCGTCCTGCACACCGAGGGCATCGGCCGCGTGGCCGAGCTGACGATCGGACGCATCACCAGCGGCCCCAGCCGGGAGGTGGTCGACGAGGCCCTGCGCGAGAGCCGCCGCCACGCCGGCGACGGCGGCCAGGCCGCCCTCTGGCTGGGCCTGCTCTTCTCCCTCGTCAACGTCACCACGAGCCTGTGCCAGGTCGAGCGCGGTGCCAACCGCATCTACGGCAACGAACGCGACCGGCCCTTCCTGCGCAAGTACGCCCGCGGGCTCGTCATGGCGGCCCTCGCGGGTCTTCCGCTGGGGCTCAGCTTCGTCCTCACCGTCCTCGGCGCCGACCTCATCCACGCCTTCGCCGAGGTCTACCAGCTCGGGCCGACCGGCATCCGCGCCTGCGACGTCCTGCGCTGGCCGGTCGGGATCCTGCTGGCCGTGCTGGCCACCAGCGCGATCTTCCGCCTCTCACCGCGCCGTGACCAGCCGGGTTACACCTGGCTCGCCTTCGGCGCCGTCGTCTACCTGGGACTGTGGATCACGGCGACGTGGGCATTGAGCCTGTACGTCGGCGCCAGCAGCACCTTCACCAGCGTGTACGGGCCCCTGAGCGCCCTGGTGTCGCTGTTGCTGTGGTCCTACCTGACCTCCCTGGCCCTGTTCCTCGGCCTCTCCTTCGCCGCCCAGCTGGAAGCCGTACGAGCCGGCGTGCGCCAACCGGTCGTACGGGACCCCGGAGTCTGACGCCCCCACCGCACCGCCGCCCGAACGATCCCGACCGAAAGCCGCGTACCCATGGCACAGCACCCGACCCGCTCCCGACGCCGCACAGCCCGCGCGATCTTGTCCGGCTCTTCCGGGCCGGATACGGCCTTCGGGACGAGACTCCTGCTGACGGTGACGGCGACGACCGCCGTGACCGTGCCGTTCGTACTGGCCCTCGTGCTCGTCGAATCCCGGTGGCCCCCGCTCCACCGCCTCGACCGGGACACGGCCGAACGGCTCCACAGCGCCGCCCTCGAAGACCCGGTCAGGGTGCGGGTCCTGGGCTTCCTCACGGACGTGGTGTGGGACCCGGTGACCATGCGGCTCCTGGTGGCCGCCCTGGTGGTGTGGCTCCTGAGGCGTCGCGCGTGGCGCCTGGCGGCCTGGGCCGCCGTCACCGAGACGGCCGGCGCCCTCGTGGGGTTCCTCACGAAGAACGTGGTGGAACGCGCGCGCCCGCACCTGCCCGACCCCGTCGCCCACGCGCCAGGGTTCTCCTTCCCCTCCGGGCACGCCATGACCGCCCTGGTGTCCTGTGCGGTGCTCCTCCTGGTCCTGCTCCCACTGGTGCCGCCCGCCTGGCGGCCCCTGCCCTGGGCGCTGGCGGTGACGAGCGTGCTCGGTGTCGGCTACACGCGCGTCGCGCTCGGCGTGCACTGGGTGAGCGACGTCGTCGGGGGCTGGCTCCTCGGGCTCGTCGTGGTCACGGCCACGACGCTCGTCTTCGAGGCCTGGCGGGCCGACATCGGACGCCGCCGGACCGGCCTCGGGGAGGGGCTGGAGCCGGAGATCTCCGGGCCCGAACCCGAGCCGACCCTCGGGACGCCCGTGCGGCGCGGGCCCATGGACAAGCCGACCGGGTGACCGCGCGTGCGAACTCACGCCACCGCGCGGGAAGCGGGAACGGGCCGTCAGGCTTCGGGGGACTCGCCGGCGTCGGGCCTGAAGTGACTCCGCCCGGTGGCGTGCGGGGCGGGTGTCACCCGGGGATGGAAGCAGGCGGTGATCGTCTTGCCGCCGTGGAAGGAATGGGCGTCCCAGGCATCGGCGAGGGCGTCGATGATGGCGAGTCCCCGTCCGGACGTCGCCTCGCGCGAGGGGTCGCGCGGGGCCGGCAGGCACGGATCGCTGTCGGCGACGCTCACGTGCAGGCACCGGCCGTCCCAGGTGAGCACCAGCCCGGCGCTGCTGTGTGCGTGGACGTGGGCGTTGGTGACGAGCTCCGACACCGTCAGCAGGACCGAGTGGGCCGTGTCGGGTGCGTCCGTCGTCCACTGCAGGGAGTCCAGGTGCGCCGCGGTCCACCGGCGGGCCTCGCGCACCCCTCGGTGTACCGGGAAGGACGTGGCCCACCCCTTGGCGCGCATGGACACCGCGTTCACCTCGCTTGCGCTCTCGTGTGACGACGGACCGGCCCGGACGGGCCGGTCCGCGGGACGCCTATCAGAACCGGCCCGCCCGGTGCCGGGCACGGTGCCCGCCCTTGCGGTGGACGAGCAGCAGGGCCAACGCCATGGGCGCGATCAGCAGGACCATCGTCGTCATGGAAGCGCTCCTTCCCTCGTAGTCCGTCCCTCTTGAGCGTGTGGCCGCTACGAGGCCTCCGAAACCCCCGGGTTGTTCCGCCCCGGCTCCGTCTCCCCGGAAATCCCGTGAGCGGCGAGCGAGCCGGTCACGGTGTCGGCCATGGCACGGGCCATGCGCTGGTGGAAGCGCCACAGGAAGGGATCACGGGGACCGGGTGCGCCGAAGTAGCCCTGCGGGGTCACCCTGCGCGCGTGCTCGCCCCCCTTGCGCCACTCGGCCAGGTCCGCCGGCCCGAGGCCCGTCGGCTGAAGTCGGCTCATGGCGTCGTGGTCGACGAGCTCGGGGAACCAGCGCATCATCAGCGCGCACTCGATCTCTTCGGCGTGGACGCCCAGTTCACCGGTCAGTTCCAGGCCCTCGAACAGCGGCTGCATGGCGAACGTGGCCAGAGCGGGTGTCTCCGCCGCCTCGCCCAGGCGGTCGGCGATGAAGTCGGGCTCGATGAGGACCACTCCCGTGCTGCCCTCCTCATGCCGGCGCGTGACGACGTCGAGGAGCATCCGGTTGTGGGCGATGTCGCCCTGATGGTTGATCACGAAGATGTGCTGGAACCCGTCCGTGGCGAGGGATTCCATGATGTCGAAGTGCAGCGCGGCCGCGGTCTCGGGGCGCGTGCGGAAGGTCCCGGCGAAGGCACCGGAAACCTGGTTGATCCCCCAGAACACGGGCGGCGCGATCAGCGCCGGCACCCCGTTCCGGTCGAGCTCGTCCTTCACCATCCGGCACAACTGGTACGCGCCGTACGCGTCGGTGCCCAGCGGCAGGTGGGGGCCGTGCTGCTCGATGACGCCGGTGGGCAGCAGGACGCACGCGCCGGCGGCAGCCGCCGCCTCCACCTGCGGGTACGTGAGGTCGGCCATGGTCCCTGCGAAGACCGAGTATCCGCTGTGCATGCATTTCCCCCATAAGTGGTGTCATGACCGGCCTGGTCACCGATCATGATCATTTTTGCCGGGACGCGCAGCCGCCCACGAGCGGCACCTGCGCCGGAAAACACACCCGCGCCTTGTGGGGAGATCACAAACGGCCCCCGCGGGAGGGAGACGGTGTGGGCGGCCGCCAGGGCGGGACGGGGGAGGCCGTAGGGTTCCGCCTCGTGCACCCACTCGAAATATCCGACCTGATCACGGCGGTGGACCCCCGCACCGGCCACCGGCTCCCCATCCAGCGCGCCGAGGTGATCCGCCGACTCCGCGAGAGCGGTGACGAACGCGCCGCGAGGATCGTGGCCGGGCTGCCCGCAGGCCGGGACGGCGTCCTGGACCCCGATGCCGTGGACCGCCTCCTGATCAGCGTGCACACCGAGCTCCAGCGGCTGAGTGAGGAGCTCCGGATCGGCGAACGCCTCGTCCAGCTCCTCGGCCCGCTCTTCACCGCGATACGGGAGACCGACGGCCGGCAGGGCGGCCCGTACCGGCTGGTCGATGTCGGCTGCGGCCTGGGCTACCTCGTCCGCTGGCTGGCGGCCACCGACGCCCTGGGCGCGGACGTCGAGCTGGTCGGCGTCGACCTCGATGCTGCCCTGGTCGGTGAAGCCGACCACCTCGCCCGCGCGGAGGGGCTGAACTGCCGCTTCGTCCACGGCAACGCCTTCGACCTGCCGCAGGCGGCCACCGTCTACGTCTCCACCGGCGTGCTGCATCACTTCCGCGGCCCCGCCCTGGCCGAATTCTTCCAGACCCAGGCCGCCTCACCGGCGCAGGCCTTCTGCCACTTCGACATCGCCGCCACCCGCCTGGCACCCATCGGAGCCTGGATCTTCCACCGCGCCCGCATGCGCCACCCGCTCGGCCGCCACGACGGCGTCGTCTCCGCGCAGCGCGCACACAGCGACGAAACCCTGCTGTCGGCCGCCGCCGCACCCGGCATCCGACCCCTGCTGTACGAGCCGCGTGGCGCGGCGAACCCGTTCTGCACCACCCTGCGCCCGGTCGTCGGAGTGCGCCCGCACCTGGAGGCACCGCTACGCCGGGCACTGGGACGCTCCGCACGCCGCCTGGTCGGCCCCGAGCACCTCACCGAGGCCACGCGATGACGTCCACCCCGCCCCTCGTACCCCTGGCACTGCTTCTCCTGGGCCTGCTCGACGCGACGTTCAGCGGCTTCCGGGCCTACGCCGGCCGCGACGCCCGCATCCGCAAACACCGGGCCACCGCCCGGGCCGCCCTGCGCGGGCTGGCCCTCGGCGCCGTCCTGCTGCTCGCCCCCGCACTGACCGCCGCCGGTCTGCTGCTGACCGCGTCTGACCGGTCCCGGACCTACCACACCCTGACCAGCGGAGGCCTCGGCTACCTGCTCCCGCTCACCGCCTACGCCACCGCCGTGCTGCTCTCCCTCGCCGCATACTTCCTGCTGCCGTTCCGCGCCAGCACCCTCGCCATGGTCATCGGCCTCGGCCCGCTGACCCTGCTGCGCCCGCTCGCGGTGGCCGTCGCCTGCCTCGGCGCGTTCCTGGGCGGCGGATGGCCCGCCCTGCTGGTCGGCGCGATCGCGGGCGCCGCCGTCCTCGGCGTGGAACCCGCGGTGCACCGGCGCTGGTACCGGCACGTGCTGTGACACCCGGACGGCCCCCGGCCCC
>NZ_JARAYQ010000354.1:0-6672 GCF_033794505.1 Streptomyces sp. MB09-01
ACTTCGGGCGCACGATGAAAAGGCTGTGGAAATGCTCGCTATTCCGCAAGAGAATCAGAAAAGGATCGTAGACCCGTCTTTGCCGGTCGGGAAGGCGCCGGAGGACGGTGAGGAGGAGTCACGGCTGCTGCTCCGGTTCGCGGCCCCGCGGGATCCGGCGCTGATCGCGAAGTGGATCAGCTACCAGGTGATCAACACCGAGCGGCAGGACTGGCGTCGGGGCGCGGAGGCTGCGCTGCGGTACCGGCAGCGGGAGGGCGATCTCGACGTCCCGTACGAGCACGTCGAGGCGGTGGGGGCGTTCCCGCTGGGGCGGTGGCTGTCGGATCAGCGGCGTACGTTCCGAGCCGGGACCATGACCGGCGAGCGCGCGGCGGAGCTGGAGGAGCTGGGGATCGTGTGGGACACCGCCGACGCCGGCTTCGCAACCAACCTCGGCGCAGCCCGCGCCTACTACGAGCTCCACGGAACCCTGGCCGCACCACGCGGCGCGGCGATCCTAGACGTCGCGATCGGGCAGTGGCTCACCAACGTGCGCCGCCCGGGTGGGCTGGGCAAAGACCCCGGCCGGGCACGCCGGCGGGCCGCCGCGCTCGCCGCGATCGACCCCGACTGGAACCCGGGGACGCTGGGATGGACGGTCGACTGGCAACGCCACTACGCCTACCTCACCCAGCTCCTCGCCTCCGGCGCGCGCCTGACCGCGATCGTCCCCGGCGTCACCCGGCACGGCGACGACATCGGACGCTGGCTCGCCACCCAACAGCGGGACTGGGACCGACTGAACGCCGAGCAGCAACGCCGGCTCGCCACACTCGGCGTGACCAAGGCCCCACGCGCCCGCAAGACGGCGGCGAAGACCGCTGCGGCGTCCGGCCCGCGCACAGGCGGCGAAGCCTTCCAGAAAGGCCTGGAGGCCCTCCAGCAGTACATCGCACGGGAAGGCCGCCTGCCGGGACGCGCCGTCGTGGAGGTGCTCCCCGACGGCACCGAACACCGCACCGGCATCTGGATCAGCAACCAGAAAGCCCGCCGCGACAAGCTCGACCAGGCGCAGCGCGCCGCGCTCGCCGAACTCGGCGTCGACTGGGCGGCGGGATAGCCCCGGACAACCCCGCTGGCGGAGGCAGCCAGAACCATCCAGACCGCAGGGTCGGCTCCACGTTCGTCGCCCGCATGACCAGTTCCGGACCATCCCCGCAAGCGCGGGGGTCGACAACGGCGTGTTCGTGGAGCCGTTCCACCACGACGGACCATCCCCACGGGCGCCGGGTCAACACCTCGACGTACCCATCGCGGTCGCGATTGGCCACGCCGGAGACGCACTGACGTGGCTTCAGGTCGTCGGCGGTGAGGCTCTGACTGCCCGGAAGTTCAGCGCGCGGTCGTCGGCCGGCATCGGGGAGGGGGCTTCAGTTGCCCAGGCCAGCAGCATCCGCAGGGCGTCGTGCGAGGGGCTGCCCGGCTCAGCGGCATATGTGATCAAGGCCTGATCGGGGTCGTCCGATGGGCGCAGGGTCTCGTAGGCCAGTTCCAAATCGCCTCCCATTGGATGGTGAAATCGCTTGGTTCCCGAGGTCTTGTCCTGCACCGGGTGCTCGGCCCACCAGCGACGGAAGTCCTCGCTCTTCATCGACAGTTCACCGATCAGGCTCGCCAACTGGGGGTCCTCGGGGTGCCGTCCCGCGTCCATGTGGAGGTAGGCCACATTCCCGCGGGCGCAGGATGACCAGTCCGCATACAGTTCCCGGGACGTCGCGTCGAGGAAGGTGATTCGGGCGATGTTGCGCTCGGCTCGGTCCAGATCCGCGTAGTCGCCGAAGAGGGCGACCGCTGCCGTATTCCAGGCCAGGATGTCCATGCGCCGGCCCATCACCATCGCCGGCATGTCAACCAGATCGTCCAGCATCCGCTGGAGCATAGGGCGCACGCGTTGCGGCCGGGGCTGGAGCCGGGGAACGTGCCGGGCGGAGGGCTGCGGTCGGGCGAGGCGGTGCAGGTGCCGGGTGGCGTCCCCGTCCAGCCGAAGTGCGCGGGCGAGGGCGTCGAGTACCGCACCCGAGGGGTTGGGCACGCGGCCCTGTTCCATCCGGGTGTAGTAGTCGACGCTCACTCCGGCGAGCTGTGCGATCTCCTCGCGGCGCAGGCCCGCGACCCGGCGCCGGCCCCCGAAGTCCGGCAGGGCGACGTCTTCAGGGTGCAGGAGGGCGCGGCGGGTTCGGAGGAATTCGCCCATGTTGATCGCTGTGCTCATACGACGATTGTGGCCGGTCGTGACGGGTGGTTGCCTGGCCCTGTCGGGGCCAGGCAACCACGCCTGCCGTCAGGAGGCGGGGATCGCGGTCGCCAGGCCCCCGTCGACGGCGATGTCCTGGGCGGTGATGTACGAGGACCGCGGGGAGAGGAGGAAGGCGACGGTCTCGGCGATGTCCTGGGCTTGGCCGAGCCGCCGCAGCGGCACCTGGGAGCGGATGGCATCGTGCGAGGCAGGGTCTGGGTTAGCGGCATCGAACATCTCGGTGACGATGTAGCCCGGGCTGATCGAGTTGACCCGGATACCCCGCTCGGCGAGATCGCTGCCCAGCGTGCGAGCCAGATTGTGGACGGCGGCCTTGGTAGCCGCATACACGGGTGCGACGGCCAGGCCCCGGTGCAGTGTCCACGAGGCGTTGATCACGATGGAACCGCCTCCCGCCGCGTCGAGCAGCGGCAGAACCTTCTGGACCGTGAAGAACACCCCCTTGAAGTTGACGTCGACGCTGAGATCGAAGTCCTGCTCCGTGACCTCGCCACTGCGCTGGAACACTCCGACCCCGGCATTGGCGAACACCCCGTCAAGACGTCCGTGGCGTTCACGGATCAGGGCAGCCAAGCGGTCGAGATCGGTGAGGCTGGCGGAGTCGGCCCGGACCGTGAACAGCCGGGCACCCTGGTCGGAGACCTTGGCCAGTTGTTCGGCCGCGCGGTCGAGGCGGGCATCGTCGCGGCCGGTGATGACAATATGGGCGCCGGCTTCCAGGAGCAGACGCGCGGTGGCCAGGCCCATCCCGCTGGTTCCGCCGGTGATCAGGACGACACGGTTGCGGAAGCCGGTCACATCACTGTTGTTGTCGGTCATGACCACAGCCTCGCCACCAGCTTCCAGGCCAACCAGGCCCAGATCAACCTGGGTCTCCCAGAACCCCCCTTCTGCGGCAGCCGAGACAGCCTCCACCACACCGCCCTGGACGTCCAACAATCGGCACCCACCGCCTGGCCCCATGTCAACCCGCGACTTCCGGAGCCGACCACTTAGATTCGGGGCATGGTGCACGTACTCGGCAGCAGGGTCCTGCTGCGCCCCACGGATCCGGAACGTTCCCGTGCCTTCTACGGCGAGGCGCTGGGCCTCGCCGTCTACCGCGAGTTCGGGACCGGGCCGGAGCGCGGCACGGTCTACTTCCTCGGCGGTGGGTTCCTGGAGGTCTCGGGACGCTCCGAGGAGCCGCCCGCCCCCGGTCTGCAGCTGTGGCTGCAGGTCGGCGACGCCCGCGCCGCGCACGAGGAGCTGGTGGCGGCGGGGGTACGGGTACTGCGGGCACCCGTGAAGGAGCCGTGGGGACTGGTCGAGATGTGGATCGCGGACCCGGACGGGGTGCGGATCGCGGTCGTGGAGGTGCCGGAGGACCACCCGTTGCGCTACCGACCCTGACCGGACGCGCCGCCGTCGGCCTCAGTCGGGGCGGAAGTCGGCACGGCCGAGTGCGGTCAGCACGCGGGCACGGGGACTTCCTTCGGCCCCGGAGGAAGTCGCCGAGCGGGTCGATGCGATGGCTGGCCATGACGACGGTGCGTCGTCGGCCTCGGTGGTAGCGGTACTCGGCCTGCTGCGCGAGTTGGAGAAGTCCGCGCGGGTCAAGAGCTCCACGCCGGAACAGTGGAGGGCCCTGGGAGTCCGTACGGACCGCGCCGCGCCCTATACGAGGCTGTGGTGGCCGGTGGACAAGTGGCGGGAAACCGCTGTCTCCGGAGGGCAGCGGTACCAAGAGGAAAGGCGCGGCGAGGAGCCGCAGTGGAAAGGGGATCGCGAAGGCCCGGTCCACAGAACCGTGGACAGGATGTTAGAACAGCGCCGCAGGCGGGTGCGGTCCCGGCAACCCCTTCGAAGGCCCGGGCGCCGCCTGACGATGGCGCCCCGTCCGGCTTCGTGCACGCGTACCGCCCGGTCCCGGGGGTGCGGGGGCCGGACCGCAGGCCGGCCACGGGCGACGGTCCCTGCTAAGCAGGTAGCTGGCTGCCCGGGCGCGGCCGAGGCGGTTGTGTGGAGCCGGCGCGGGCCGCGCTGGCTGTCGGCGGCCCAACTGCCTGAAGGTGCGGTCAAAGGGTGGTGGGTGGCCCGCACCAGACGAGCCACGTGCTCGGACGCCGGATTTCGGTCCAGCGGGTGGTTGGGCGGCCCGGTACTACTGCCGCCAGAGCGCTCTGGTCACCGGGCCTCGCCCGCGCACGCCCTGTCGGCGCGGACTGCGCCCGACCATAGCCGCCGCCAGCCATCGCCCAGCGTCAGAGGCACAGCGTTCGGCATCCTGTGTGACATGCGTGGGCGAGGGTTGACCCCCGGCGCTGACACCACTACTCGCACCGGAGCCCTCTTCTCCCGCATCCCCGCACCGTACGCGGGCAGCGATGAAGCCGTTCTCGGGCGGGGCGCAGCACCGCGCCCGAGAACGGCCGCGCGAAGGGGCCGCCGCCGCTCCTCACGGGGTGGTGACCCTCGACCCTGCTGCCCTCGCACCGCCCACGGCTGACCGCTCATCCGCGGCGACCGAGGACGTCGTCCAGTTCCACGAAGCCGGACTCGTCACGGCCCGAGTCCATGAAGGCGTCGACGGCCGGGGCCGCGGCGACGCGCAACTGCCAGCTGCGCACCACCTCCTGCAACGGGGTGAGACTGAAGGTGTGCCGGGCGTCCTCCAGGGCCTTGGCCCAGTCCCGCTCGAACGCCGGCACCCACGTGTCCGCGCGGCGGTCGGCGCGCAGCAGGGCACGGAGTTCGGCCGGGGCCCCGGGCGCGGGCGCGTACGGCGGGACGGTTACGTGGTCGGCGGGTTGGGCGCTCACGGGCTCCTCCAGGCAGGTTGTACCGCCACGGTAGCCGCCGCGGCGGTGGAGGGAGGGGGGGTTCAGCCCTCACGGCCGGTGGAGACGCCGGCCGTTACCTGTCCTGCGAGGTCAGGAGCAGGACCAGGATCGATGTTCACGAGGACGGGAGGCACCCCCGCGGCGGCCGCCTCCCCCGTGCGGGGGAGGCGGCCGCGACCTTCGGACGATGCCCGGACACCGGATAGGTGGCGACGATCAAGGCACATGCCATCACACCCCGAGATCGGAGCCTCACCGTGCTGAAGTGGACCCTGCGCGCCACCGCCGTCCTCGCCATCGCCGCCGCAATCGCCGCTCCCGTCGCCGTGACCGCACCCGAAGCAGTGGTCGCCACACCCTCTGTCGCCGTCGGCGCCCCCAGCCCCGATGGCCCGGGGGCTGAGCTCACCTCCGCCATGAGCGGGAAGTCGCGGTTGGACTCTCCCGTCGTCTTCTAGGACGCCCGGGGGACGCTCGGGCCTCTGGGGTCGTTCTCCCGGACCAGCACACGACAGCCCTGGCATACGGCGAACGACCTGGAGGAGCGGCCCGGCTTGCGAGGAAGGCCCGGCGCCGTCGGATTTCGTGAAGATCCCGCCCCGGCCAGATACCTCGGCGCCTCCCGAACCGCTGTCGAAGTGCTGCCCCTTCTCGTCTACGAAGCCAGAGCGGGTGGTGCCCAGTGCGGTGGCCACCGCTTCGGCGGACAGGCCGTCGTCAGCGCTTCCGCAGACCTTCTGCGGCGTGGTGTTGGGCGCGGCGGGGGCGGGCGCCGCCAGCGCGGTCGTGGCCCCCAGGGCCAGGGCTGCGAATGCGGTGGTGGCAAGGACGGAACGGGTGAATTTCATGTTTCCACCTGGTCGTCATTGGAGTTGGTCGCTCCTGCATGGTGCGACATGCGGGATGGCGGAACTGTTGCGCATCATCCGCAAAAGATGTGACCGCGCCGCCTTACCACCCCGCCCGCGGGCCGACGGACGGCCGCACGCGGGCGTCGAGGAGTGGGGGTGGTCGGATCCACGCGTACGCGAACACGTCGTCGACGCCCTTGTCGCCGCCGCGGCTCACCGGGGTGCGGTGGTTCATGACGTCTGCGCTGGCATGGCCGCAGAGGTGGCAGACGTCGGACTCGGCGAGGAGGCGGGCGCGCTGCTTGCGGTAGGCGTAGGTGGTGAGGTCGGTCCGCTTGGCCACGCCGTCTCCCCGTCTGCGGGGTGCCGGCCGGGGCCCTCGTCCCCGGGCGGCCGTACCCGCACCCACCCGCACCGTGGTGGTCTGTGGCCCCGTCAGTACGTGGGGCAGAGGTTGGTCTGTACGGCGGCGAGGATGAAGGCGGCCTTGGTGGGGCCAAAGCCGTCCGGATGGTTGGGACTGATGAAGCGCCGGTTCGTGGACTCGACACGCTTGGTCGGGTCCTTCTCGTCCTTCATGGACTGGCACTGACTCAGCCCGCGGCTGACGGCCTTGTCGTCCTTGCCGTTGACGATCTCGGGGTCGATCTTGTTGAGCGCAGCGAGGTAGATGGCGCGCTGCTCGGGGGCGGGGCTGGGC
>NZ_JARAYQ010000355.1:0-6610 GCF_033794505.1 Streptomyces sp. MB09-01
CGACCGGGAGCTCGGCCCCCGCCTCCACCCCCGCTCCGGTGAAGCCGCAGACCGCGGGCCAGACCTCGGTGGTCCCGAAGGGCCCGGTCGCCGCGGGCGCCGAGCTCCCGGTCGAGACGGCCTCGGACACCGGCGACACCGCCACCATGACCGCCGGCGCCGCCCTGATCGCCGCCTTCGGCGCCCTGGGCGCCAGCCTGGTCCTGCGCCGCCGCCGCGCCGGCCGGGGCTGACGCCCCCCTCGTCCCCTCCTGTCCTGCCCTCCTCCGGCGGGCCACCGACCCGGTGGCCCGCCGGACGCCGTCCCCGGAGCACTCCATGGCCCACCGCGTCCGCCCGCTGCTCGCCGCCGTCCTCCTCGCCGCCGCCCTGACCGGCTGCGGCGCGGCCACCGCGGGGGCCGCCCCGATGCCCGCCTCCGCTCCCGTACGCGTACGGATCCCGGCGGCCGGTGTGGACGCCTCCCCGCTGCTGCGGCTGGGGCTGGCCGCCGACGGCACCGTGGAGGTGCCCTCCGTGGCCGACGGGGACAAGATCGGCTGGTACACCAAGGGCGTCACCCCCGGCGAGACCGGTCCCTCCGTGCTGATCGGCCACTTCGACACCGCGCGCGGCCCGGCCGTGCTGAAGGACGTCGCGCGCGTGCGCGCCGGCGAGGAGATCGCGGTCTCGCGGGCCGACGGCAGCACGGCCGTCTTCCGCGTACGCGAGCTGGAGCAGGTGGACAAGAAGAAGTTCCCGACCGCCAAGGTGTACGGGGACACCGCGCGCCCCGAGCTGCGCATCATCACCTGCGGCGGCGAGATCACCGACGGCCACCGGCCCGACAACATCATCCTGTACGCCGATCTCGTCGGCTGATCCACGCACGCGGCGCGGTGGGGCAGAATCGACCCCATGAGCAGCCAGCAGCAGCCGACCGATGAACCGGTCCACCACGATCGGGTCTACCGCTCCACCATGGGCGTCGTCTCGGGGGTACTGCTGCTCGCGCTGACCGCGTGGCTCTGCGGTGACGCCGTGCTGCGCGGCTCGGGGAACACCCCCTGGATCGCGGTGGCGGTGGCGGTGTGTGCCGTACCGCTGATCGTGGCGTTCACGATCCGCCCGGCGGTCTTCGCCGACGACGACCGGATGCGCGTGCGCAACCCCTTCCGGATCATCGAGCTGCCCTGGGCGGCCGTGGACGCGGTGCGTTCCGGCTACTCGGCGGAGGTGCTGGCCGAGGGGTCGAAGTACCAGCTGTGGTCCGTGCCCGTCTCGCTGCGCGAGCGGAAGAAGGCGAACCGGCAGCGGCTGCGCTACGAGGGCCTCCAGGACCGGGAGCAGCGGGGCCCCGGCGAGAAGCCCCGGCTGCCGGCCGAGCCGATGCGGGCGAGCGCGGACCGGATCGTGGACGAGCTGCAGCGGATGGCCGAACGCGGCGCCGAGCGGCCCGGTGCCCAGGGCAGCGTGCGCGTCCACTGGTCGTACGAGATCATCGCGCCCGCCGTGGTCGGCGCGCTGGCGCTCATCGTCCTCATCGCCACCCGCTGACCTGCGCGGAGCGGCTCCGGGTGCTCCCGGCCACACCCCCCGTCAGGGCGGAACCGGGGCTACCGGGTGGTGCGTCCTCGCAGGTGTGCAGCGTCTTGAGGCCGGCGGCAGCGCCGCCACCGCCACCGCGATCCATCTCCGGCTCCGACTCCTCGCCGGGGTCCTGCTCGCCGCCCATCTCCTGGTCGTCGGCTGGCTGACCCTTCGGCCGCTCGACGTGCCCTGGGCCGCGGCCGCCAATCTGACCCCCATGGAGGGGATCCGGACGGACCTCGCCTACGGGCCGCTGGAGGCGGCCCGGCGGATCGGCGAGGGCCTGGCCCTGCTGGCCCCGCTCGGGGTGCTGCTGCCGCTGGTCAACGGACGGCTCGTGCGGTCGACGCTGTCCGCGTGGTCCTCCCTGGTCCGGACCGCCGCCGCGGGCGCGCTGGTCTCGCTGAGCATCGAGATGCTCCAGACCGCCGTCCCGGGCCAGGTCGTCGACGTGGATTCGGTGCTGCTGAACACCGCCGGCGTGCTGCTCGCCCACGTGGCCGTGGTACCGGCGCTGCGGGCCCGGCTGCGGCGTTCACACACCGCTTATCAGGGGAACACCCCGAAGATTTCCAGGGTCGGGCTCGGCCCCTGGACCGACGTTCTGTCAGCGGTCCAGCGGGAGTATTGAGTCATCGCGAGACCGTGATGGTCTTCAACACCGCGATCCCGACGAAGGAGAACCCCATGAGCGCCCTTGTCCGCCCCCGTGACGGCCGCTGGATCGGTGGAGTCTGCGCCGGACTGGCCAGGCGTTTCGGAATTTCCGCCAACACGATGCGCGCGATCTTCGCCGTCTCGTGCCTGCTGCCCGGCCCGCAGTTCCTGATCTACATAGCGCTGTGGGTGGTACTGCCGAACGAGAAGTCCGCCTCCACCGCCTGGTGACCGGCGGCCGCGATCGGCGGCCGGCGCGTCAGCGGGCCTTCTGGACCTTCTCCAGCTGCTTGTCGGCCACTTCCTGCGGTACCCGGGCCTTCTTCTCGGCCGCCGCCACGTTGAGGGCCATCAGCCGCACGACGGTGTCGCCCTCGCGTGCGACGACCAGGTGGACCGGCGCCGAGACGCCCTGGGCGGCCGCGGTCGTGGTCCAGCTGACGGTCTCGTCGCCGCTCGTGCGGTAGTCGGCGGCCCGCACCTCGCGGTAGCTGCCGGTCTGCCTGTCGACGGTGGCGGAGAAGCCCGTACCGCAGGCGGCCACGGCGGCCTTGAGCCGGGTGATCAGCGCCTTGGCGTCGCTCTCGGCGTAGGAGCTGACGGAGGCGGACACGGCGAGGCCGACCTGCTTCTGGGAGCCGACGCCGCGGTTGACGGTCTGGCGCGCGGCCGGGTCCGGCTTGTCTCCCATGATGTCGGCCAGCGGCTGGCAGGCCTTGCGGTCGGCCTTCGGCTGACCGTCCGGGGCGTTCGGGTTCTTGCCCTGGCCGGAGATCTGGTAGCCGGGCAGGTCGCCCTGTTCCAGCGCGGAGCGGTCCAGCCTGGTGCCGCCGGTCTTGGGCGTGGCGGGTGCCGGTGAGCCCGTCGAGCCGGCGGACGGTGCCTGGGCGCCGGGTGCGCCGGAGGAGCCCTTGGGGTCCGGGTCCTTGCCCGGGGCGGGGGTGCCGCTGCTGCACCCGACCGCCGCGATGAGCAGGGCGGGAACCAGCGCGACCATCGTCGCTCGTGCCTTCATGCGCATGACCAAGGACCTCATACCGCTTACGTCGGCGGGCAGTTGGTGGTGATCGTGGCACACGGCACAACGCGGCGCCCACCCACTCGATCGGGTGTGCGCCACGTGCGCACGCGTGCGAATCCAGCTGTGAATCAGCCGCCGAGGTTGCTGGTCGGCAGACCGCCGAGCAGACCGGTGACCGGGGCGAGCGCAGCGGCCGGGTCGCTCGACTGCTGGTCTCCCTGGGGGCTCACCTGCTGCTGGCTCGTGAGCCCCTGGGCGGCGCCGGTGACGGTGCCCAGAGCGTCGGTGAGGCCGACCGCGGGAACGGCGGCGGAAGCGGTACCGGCGGCGACGGCGGCGAGGGCGGCACCGAGAGCGGCGACGCCGAGGGTCTTGGCAGCTGACTGCTTCATGAAAGGTATTCCTTGCGACGGGGAATTGAGCGGCTCCGCAAACTAGTCACTTCAAACCCTCGCCTGCAAACATCATTAAATATGAGAAAGCGCCCGGGAATTGCCCCTCCCGGGCGCTTTCAGTACGTCATGCCGTGGCCTAGGCCGAAACAGAACCGCTGGTGGAGGCGGTCTGCTGGAACAGCCACTCCGACTTCAGCTCCGCATAGCCGGGCTTGATGACCTCGTTGATCATGGCCAGTCGTTCATCGAAAGGAATGAACGCGGACTTCATCGCATTGACGGTGAACCACTGCATGTCGTCCAGCGTGTAGCCGAAGGTGTCCACCAGGTGCTCGAACTCGCGGCTCATGCTGGTGCCGCTCATCAGCCGGTTGTCGGTGTTGACCGTGAGCCTGAAGTGCAGCTTCCGCAGCAGGCCGATCGGGTGCTCGGCGTACGAGGCGGCCGCGGCCGTCTGCAGGTTCGAGGTCGGGCACATCTCCAGGGGGATGCGCTTGTCCCGGACGTACGAGGCCAGGCGGCCCAGGGTCACGGAACCGTCGGCGGCGACCTCGATGTCATCGATGATCTTCACGCCGTGACCGAGGCGGTCGGCGCCGCACCACTGCAGGGCCTGCCAGATCGACGGCAGGCCGAAGGCCTCGCCCGCGTGGATCGTGAAGTGGTTGTTCTCGCGCTTGAGGTACTCGAAGGCGTCGAGGTGGCGGGTGGGAGGGAAACCGGCCTCGGCGCCGGCGATGTCGAAGCCGACGACGCCGTTGTCGCGGTAGCGGTTCGCCAGCTCGGCGATCTCCAGGGCACGGGCCGCGTGGCGCATCGCGGTCAGCAGGGCGCCGATGCGGATGCGGTGGCCGTTGGCCTTCGCCCGGCGCTCGCCCTCGCGGAAGCCGTCGTTCACGGCCTCGACGACCTCTTCGAGGGTCAGGCCGGCTTCCAGGTGCTGTTCGGGGGCGTAGCGGATCTCGGCGTACACGACGCCGTCCTCGGCCAGGTCCTCGGCGCACTCGGCGGCGACCCGGAAGAGGGCCGCCTTCGTCTGCATGACCGCGCAGGTGTGCGCGAAGGTCTCCAGGTAGCGCGGGAGGGAGCCGGAGTCGGCGGCTTCACGGAACCAGATGCCGAGCTTGTCGGCGTCGGTCTCGGGGAGGTTCTCGTAGCCGACCTCGCGAGCCAGCTCGATGATGGTCCCGGGGCGCAGTCCACCGTCGAGGTGATCGTGCAGGAGCACCTTCGGGGAGCGGCGGATCTGATCCGGGGTCGGCAGGTTGGGGGTCTCGCTCGTCATCTGCGCACTCTAACTCCTACGCGCGTAGAGCGGGGTGTCCGCGGCGGGCGTCGATATGTAACAGAGACCGCGCGGACGGATGGCGTACACCTCAGGGTCTGAGACTGTTCCGCCATGGCACAGCATGCGCCGCCGGCGCGCGGGGCCCGTCTGGGGCGGGCGGCCGGCGCGAGAACCGGCTCGGGTTCGACGGACAGTCCGGTCAACGGGGTGGTGCTCCTGCTTCCCGGAGCATCCAGATTCTCCCCCGGTCCAGTACGTCCGCTCGCGCGGGCGCTGGCCCGGGCGGGCGGGGCGGACGGGCTGGTCACGCACACCCTCATCCACGGCGGGGAGTCCTCGCGGGAGGAGCAGGCGGGGTGGGCGGCGGACGAGGTGGTACGGCGGTACGGGGACGTGCCGGTGTGCCTGGCCGGCTACGACGCGGGGGGCCTGGCCGCGCTGCGCGCCGCGGGGCACGGGGCCGTCAACTCCGTTCTGGCGATGGCTCCTTGTTTAGGCGGGGCGGCCGCCCCGGACTCCCCTGAACCGGTGAAACAGCTGTCGGGGCGACAGGTGTTGATCGTGCACGGCACCAACGACGCGCGCAGCGACCCGGAGACCTCCTTCCGGCTGGCGGCCCGGGCGAAGAAGGCGAATCGTTCGACCTGCCGCTTCGAGGTGCATTCGGACGGCCACGGGCTGCGCGAGCACCAGGCCGAAGTGGTGGCACTGGCCGTGGACTTCGTACTCGGCGCGGTGTTCTCGGGGCGGTACTCGCGGCCGGTGACGGACGCCCTGGCCGCGCCGCCGCCCCTGGGCCTGCGGATGCCGCTCGCCTCCGGCTTCGGCAGGTCGCTGCGCAGGTGAGGGCGGTCCGTGCGGGCGCACGGGGAGTGGGCCCGAGCGTAGAGTGAAAGGAAGGACTCGGGCTTCTGCGACGGAGGCGATGACCATGGCCGGCCTGGTGTCCAAGAGCTTCGACAAGGCGGACGAGACCCGGCCGTTCGAGGACGGCAAGGGCCGACTGGACCTGGTGGAGACGGAGGGCGGCCTGATCGGGCGCGCCGTCTTCGAGCCGGGCTGGAAGTGGTCCGAGCACATCAAGCCGATGGCCGGTACGGACAGCTGCCTGGGTGACCACACCGGGTACGTCGTGAAGGGCCGCATGCAGATCGTCATGGACGGCGGCGAGAGCATCGAGGTCGCGGCGGGCGACTACGTCCGGATCCCGCCGGGGCACGACGCCTGGGTCGTGGGCGACGAGCAGTGCGTCGTCCTGGACTGGACCGGCTACGGGAACTTCGCGAAGCCTTCCGGCTGAGGCCCCCGAAGACCGCCCGACGACCCCTGCCCGAGCAGACCCGCGGCCCGGTCGAGGGTGCGGGCCAGTGCGCCCGCCGTCGGGGCGGTGGCGAGGACGTACGCGTGGTGCGGCGCGCCCGTCGGGGCGCGGCGGACCAGGGCGCCCGGCGGGATCTCCAGCTGGACCCGGGCCACGCCGGGCACGCCGCGGGCCGCGGCGAGCGCCGCGCGCACGCCGTCGAGGCGGCCGGGCGGGAAGTCGACGTACCGCAGCCCGGCGTGGGCGGTGCGCGGGCGGGGCACGCGCAGGGGTTCGGGCAGACCGAGCCCTGCCGCGAGGGCGAGGCCGAGCACGTCGATGCCGTGGGCGAGCCGCAGTAGCCCCGCGAACTCCTCGGG
>NZ_JARAYQ010000356.1:0-6537 GCF_033794505.1 Streptomyces sp. MB09-01
CGCCCACCCCCACCCCCTCCACCGGTCACCGGTGAAAAGGTCGCTCAGTCTGCGACCAGGGGTTCGACGTAGCCCGCCCGCCAGCGCGGCGCGGGGTCCTGGCCGGGGCTGGTCCAGTACTCCCTCGCCTCCACGATCTCGCCGTCCCGCACGGTCCACAGGGAGACGGCCCGGTAGACGACGTGGTCCTGAGGTATCTCCACCTCGGTGACGACGAGGTCGCCGTCGGGCAGGATCCGCAGCAGTTCCACCGACCTCTCGTCCGCGTAGCCGTCGTCGCTGTTCACGGCTATGAAGTTGGCGCGCCCCACGATGCGTTCACCGCTCACGGGCCATTCGATGACCGCGTCCTCGGCGATGAGCCCGGCCACCCCGTCCCAGTCGCGTGCCTCGATCCGCTCCCACAGTTGTGCCACTACCGTCAACGGCTCCATGTGCCGCAGTGTCCGACAGCCCCGTTATACGTAACAAGCTTTGCTTGCAGGCTTATTGACCTCGACACAATCCGCTGACCCGTCACTGCCTGCGGTAACCGAGCGGCGGGTTGTCGCTGCCCGCCAGCTCCCGCTGCAGGGTCCCGTCGGGCAGCAGCCGGAGCCGGCTCCAGCCGCCAGGGGTGCAGGTCGGCGGGGTGCCGGAGGTGACGGTGGAGGCGTCGAGGTCCACGGGGTCGGGGGCGTGGCGCAGGGGCGCGGTCCAGGCGCAGGCGAAGCCGGGGGCCTCGACGGCGAGGGACATCACCCGGTCGCCGATCGCGCCGCGGGTGAGGGTGAGCCGCCAGGTCTGGCTGCCGTGTGTGGCGTACCAGGTCCCGAGGTACGCCTCGGGCAGTCCGGCGGCCGAGGAGCCGGAGCCCGAAACGGAAGCGGAACCGGAGCCGGAAGCGGAAGCCGAGCCGGAGGGGGACGCGGGCGACGGCGCGCCCGGGGTGCGGGGACCGCCGACGGGCGGTCGGGGATCCTCTTCCCCGCTCATCACCGCGTACACCGTGCCGGCGGACAGGACGGCGACGATCGTGGCCACCGTCAGGAGCAGGGCGGTCGACGCCGTCCAGGGGCGGGGCGCTTGCCCCGCCTCCACCGGCGCGTACGAGGAGTACGCGGACGGCACCGGCACCGGCATCGACGCAGGGGCAGCGGCGGGCGGCCGGTCTGGGCCGGCGTCCTCGCGGTCCAGCAGCTGTACGGCGTGCCGCCCGAGCCGGGCCACCAGGGGGGCCGGAAGCCAGGGCTCCAGGGCCCTGCCGTCGGCCACGGTGTCACCCGCGCCGACCCGCGCCAGCACCTCGGCCGGCCCCGGCCGCGCGGCGGGATCCCGGTGCAGGCAGTCCCGTACGAGGTCGTGCAGCTCGGTCGGTACTCCGGCCAGGTCCGGCTGCGCCTGCGTGCTGCGGAGCAGGAGTCCCGCCAGGCCGCCGGGCTGCTCCGCGTCGCCGAAGGGCAGGCGGCCGGTGGCCGCGTACACCAGGACCACGCCGAGGCAGAAGATGTCGCAGGCGGCGGTCACGGGCTCGCCGCGGATCTGCTCGGGCGCCATGAAGCCGGGGGAGCCGATGAGTTCGCCGACGCGGGTCAGGCCGCCGCCGGCCGCTTCGCCGGGCTCCGCCGGGGCGCGGGCGATGCCGAAGTCGATGACGCGCGGGCCGTCGAGGGTGATCAGGACGTTCGAGGGTTTCAGGTCGCGGTGGACGATGCCCGCGCGGTGGATGTCCTGGAGGGCGTACGCGAGGCCCGCGGCCAGGATCCGTACGGAACGGCCGGGCAGCGGGCCGAAGTCGCGGGCCACGACCTCGCGCAGGCTCGGCCCGGCGACGTAGCCGGTGGCCACCCAGGGGGTGGCGGCCTCGGTGTCGGCGTCAAGGACCGGGGCGGTCCATTCGCCACCGACCCGCCTGGCGGCGGCGACCTCGTGGCGGAAGCGGATGCGGAACTCCTCGCGGGTGGCGAGGTCGTGGTGGACCAGCTTCACGGCGACGGTGCGGCCGCGGTCGGAGCGGGCGAGGTAGACCTGTCCCATGCCGCCGGCGCCCAGGCGGGAGAGCAGGCGGTAGGGGCCGATGTGGTGGGGATCGTGCGGATGCAGGTGTTCCATGCCGGGGTCCCTCCCGTGCCGAGCACTGGCCGAACGGCTCCGCAGGGAAGGACGGTGGGGCGTGCCGGGCGGTTGCTCCCGCCGCCCGGGGCCCGTCCCGCGCCCGCCCGGGCTCCTCCCGCGCCCGCCCCGGGCTCTGCCCCGCGCCCGGCCCCGCGCCTCAGCCGGCGGGGCTCAACGATCAGGGCTCCAGTCCGGCCCCCGCGCCTCACACGTCGTCAGGGCCGGATTGCGCGGCGGGGTCCCGGGGCGCGGACAGCGTGTCCAGGGCCCGGGTCAGGCGTTCCAGGACGTGGACCGTTTCCGCGAAGGCGGTGTCGCCCAGTTCTTCCGCGAGGCGGGTGGCCAGCGAGGCGTGGCCCGGGCCGATGCGGGCCACCGCCGCGTGCCCCTCCTGCGTCGGGCGGAGCAGCTTCGCCCGGCGGTGGGCGGGGTTCGGGGCGTATTCGGCCAGGCCCTTGGCGACCAGCAGGTCCGCGATGCGCTGCACGCTCTGCCGGGTGATCCCCATGGTCCGGGCGATGCCCGCGACGGACTGCGGCTCCCGCAGCACCGCTCCCAGTACCTGCCACCAGGCGGCCGTCAGCCCGGCCGGCCGGGCCAGTTCCTCCGAGACGGAGAGGAACTGGCCGTTCAGCCGGAACACCCCTAGCGCCGTGCGGCTCAGCAGGTCCTGGCGGGCCCGGGTGGAGCCGGGCTGCCGCACCTCAGGCATCGCCGGCCTCCGCCGCCGCCATCAGGACCGGGAAGGCGCTCGCGTCCGAGTCGTGGAAGAGCCGGTACCAGGCGTCCAGGACGTCCGGCTTGTAGACGTCGAGGCGGGCGAAGACCTCGCGGGCGAAGGCCACGGGTTCCGTCGGCCCCGCCGTGATCAGGTCGCCGTCGGTCACCGCGTCGGCCTCGACGTAGTGCTCGGCGCCCCCGTAGCCCGGCTGCGAGGCCAGGTAGAAGGAGGCTCCGCTGGTGTGGGCCCGACCGTCGAGCAGGCCCGCGCGGGCGAGGCCCGCGGTGGCCCCGCAGATGGCCGCGACCGGCACCCCGGCCGCCAGGAACTCCTTCGCCTTCGCCGCGAACGGCGCCAGCTCCTCGCTCGTGTCCCACAGCGAGGCGCCCGTGAGGATCAGCAGGGAGGAGTCCTCCGGCCGCAGGTCGGCCAGGGCCTGGTCGGGCAGGATGCGGACGCCGCCCATGGTGGTGACCGGCTGGTCGGCGGCGGGGCCGACCGTGTGGACGACGTGGCCGCGCTGGGTGAGGTGCGCGGTGGTGTGTCCGGTCTCCCAGTCCGCGTACGTGTCGTAGACCGCGAGGTGGACGGGCTTGCGCGGGGTCTCGCTCATGGTGGTCGCCTCCAGCGTCGAATCCGGCTGCTCCGGCGGGCTCGTCCGGCGAGCCCTTATGACAAGAGACTGTCATGTCGACAGTGTGCTGTCAATGATTGGATCGCGGTGCCCGCGCGAGCGGACGGGCCGACAGACTGCCGAGACGGGCCCCCCACGCGCATACAGTCCGCCGATATCCCTCCCCACCTGCGCACTTCTAGCGTGACGCCATGACCCCTCATGTCACCTCCCCCACCCTTGCCGCTGTGAAGGACGCAGACCGGAAGCATGTCTTCCATTCCTGGTCCGCCCAGGCCCTGATCGACCCGCTCGCCGTCGCCGGGGCCGAGGGGTCGTACTTCTGGGACTACGACGGCAAGCGCTTCCTCGACTTCTCCTCCCAGCTGGTCAACACGAACATCGGCCACCAGCACCCCAAGGTCGTCGCCGCGATCCAGGAACAGGCCGGCCGGCTCTGCACCCTGGCCCCCGGCTTCGCCGTCGACGTCCGCTCCGAGGCCGCACGCCTCATCGCCGAGCGGACCCCCGGCGACCTGGACAAGATCTTCTTCACCAACGGCGGCGCCGAGGCCGTGGAGAACGCCGTCCGCATGGCCCGTCTGCACACGGGCCGGCAGAAGGTGCTGTCCACCTACCGCTCGTACCACGGAGCCACCGCCGCCGCGATCAACCTGACCGGCGACCCGCGCCGCTGGCCCTCCGACACGGCCGCCGCCGGCGTCGTGCACTTCTGGGGCCCGTACCTCTACCGCTCCGCCTTCCACGCGACGAACGAGGCCGAGGAGTGCGCCCGCGCCCTCGCCCACCTCGCCGACACCATCGCCTTCGAGGGGCCGCAGACCATCGCGGCGATCATCCTGGAGAGCGTGCCCGGCACCGCGGGGATCATGACCCCGCCGCCCGGCTACCTCGCGGGCGTGCGCGAGCTCTGCGACCGCCACGGCATCGTCTTCATCCTGGACGAGGTGATGGCGGGCTTCGGCCGCACCGGCAAGTGGTTCGCGGCCGAGCACTGGGACGTCACCCCCGACCTGATCACCTTCGCCAAGGGCGTGAACAGCGGGTACGTGCCGCTCGGCGGCGTGGCCATCTCGGCCTCCGTCGCCGAGACCTTCGCCACACGCCCCTACCCGGGCGGACTGACGTACTCCGGCCACCCTCTGGCCTGCGCCGCGGCCGTCGCGACGATCAACGTCATGGAGGAGGAGGGCATCGTCGAGCACGCCGCCCACCTCGGCGAGAGCGTGATCGGACCGGCGCTCGCCGAGATCGCCGAGCGGCACCCCTCGGTCGGCGAGGTCCGCGGCCTGGGCACCTTCTGGGCCCTGGAACTCGTACGGGACAAGGAGACCCGCGAGCCGCTCGTCCCGTACAACGCGGCCGGTGCGGACAACGCGCCGATGGCCGAATTCGCGGCGGCCTGCAAGGCGTCCGGCCTGTGGCCGTTCGTCAACATGAACCGCACCCACGTCGTCCCCCCGTGCACCATCACGGAGGCGGAGGCCAAGGAAGGGCTGGCCCTGCTGGACGAGGCGCTGACGGTCGCCGACCGCCACGCCGTATAACGGGTTGTAAATCCGCATACCGACCACCAACCGTTCGGTTTCGGCCGCGCTGTCTGGCCTATGGTGTCCGGAGTCCTACGACAGGAGACGGACCCCTATGCCAGGCAGCGGAGCTGTCACCCGCAACACCCTTCGCCAGCAGATCGCGGACGCGCTGCGTGACGAGGTGCTCGCGGGACGCCTGCCTCCGGGGACCGAGTTCACCGTCAAGCAGATAGCCGAGCAGTACGAGGTCTCCGCGACCCCGGTGCGCGAGGCGCTCGTGGACCTCTCGGCCCAGGGGCTGCTCGAACTGGTCCAGCACCGGGGCTTCCGGGTCCGGATCTTCACCGTGGACGACTTCAGGGGAATGATCGAGGCCCGCTCGCTGGTCGTGGACGGCATCTTCCGCCGGCTCGCCGAGCGCGGCACCGCGCCCGGCTCCGGCGAGATGCTGGTGTCGGTACGCCGCCGGGGCGAAGAGGCGCGGCGGGCCGCACAGAGCGGTTCGCTCGAAGTGCTGATCGGCTACGACCTGCGCTTCTGGCGGGAGCTCAGCGAGCTGGTCGCCAACACCTACATCTCCGAGTTCCTGCACCGCATCCGCGTGCAGTGCTGGGTGTTCGCCGTCCCCCACCTGCAGCGCGAGCCGCAGCTGCGGGAGGCGCTGTGGGACGGGCACGGCGCGCTGGTGGACGCGGTGACGCTGGCGGACGCCGACGCCGTGCGCCGCATCGTGCAGGGCTACAACCAGCACGCGCTGGACTGGGCCGCCCGGATCTGAGTGCCCGGAGGCGCCCCCACGTGCCCACAGGTTCTGCGCACCCCTTCGCGGAGGGTGTTCGGCGCATTACGCTGGCCGGATCGGCGGCAACGACTGATCGGAGGCCGTGTGGCCTGTGACCTGTGGCTGGTCCCCCTTGTCGACGTGCTGTGCCACAGCCCCGACAACCCCTTCGCGGAAGAGATCGCCTCGTACGACAAGGCGCTGGGCGAGGCCGGACTGCCGTCCGTGCCCGTGTTCGCCTACATGCCGGGCCTGAGCGGGGACGTCGCCCCGGTGGCCGGCTTCGACTACGACGCCCTGCATTTCCTCAGGCGGGCGTACCTGCTCCAGCTCTGCGGGCTGCCGGTGACCCCGGTGGACGAGCTGGGCGGGGACTACGAGCAACTGCTGGAGATGTTCGAGCCCACGGCGCAGCAGTCGCATCTGGTGTGGCACTACGACCACGCGGGGGCGTACGTGCCGGTGGACTTCGCGGCTCCGCTGGCGAACGAGGAGCTGCTGGCCGGGGGCGGTCCGCTGGGGTCCGCGCAGGGCTTGCTGCGGGAGCTGGCGTTCGTGGCTCCCGCGATCGGGATAGACCCGGGGAACCCGCCCGCCGCGCCGGCTCCGCCGGGGCGGCCGACCTCGCTGGAGGAACCGGCGGGGCCGATCCCGTACGACGACAGTCCCTTCGCGCGCGAGCGGCACGTGTGGCTCGGGTTGCACGCGGCGGCGACCCGCAGTCTGGGGCAGGGCTCGATGATCATCTTCAGCTGACGCCGGGCCCTGACGGGGG
>NZ_JARAYQ010000357.1:0-6532 GCF_033794505.1 Streptomyces sp. MB09-01
TCTCCTGACCCTGTGAGGGCATGCGGAACCACCGCTCGCGGACACCCGCCTCGCACCCCGGGCGGTGGTTCCGCATGCCCTCACAGGGTCAGGAGATCCCCCATGTCCGTTTCCGCCCCGCAGCGGCCGGCCGAGGTCGCCGCCTCGCGCGCCGCCGGGCCGCGCGTACCCGACGAGGGCCGCACCGACCCCAGCTGCCGTGCCCGTCGTGCACGCCGGACGTTGCCCCGGCTCGGTCCGGGCGACCGCGAGGTGTTGTGGCTCTACCTGCTGACCCGCGTCGGCATCTGGACCACCGCGGGAGCCGTCGGCTGGCTGTTCCCCGCCGACGGCAACGCCCGCCGGCCCGCCTCGCCGCTCGCGCCCTGGCAGCAGTGGGACTGGACGCACTACATGCACATAGCCAGGGACGGCTACTTCCCCGGCCAGGCCGGCCCCTGGACGGCCGGGTGGGACAACAGGGAGGCCTTCTTCCCCGGCTTCCCCCTCACCCTGCGCGCCGTCCACACGGTCGTCCCCGACTGGGCCGCGGCCGGAGCGCTGATCTCGTTCCTCGCGGGCGGCGTCGCCGTTCTGGCCCTCGCCCGCATCGCCCGCCTCCGGCTGCCCGGCCGGGACGCTGGCCGGCGTGCGGTCTTCTTCCTCCTGCTCTCGCCGTGCGCCGTCTTCCTCGCCGCCGGCTACACCGAGGCGCTCTTCCTCGCCCTGGCCCTGCCCGCCTGGCTGGCGGCGCAGCGGCAGAACTGGCGGGCGGCCTCGGTCCTGGCCTGCCTGGCCTGTTCGGTGCGCGTCACCGGGCTGTTCCTCGTGGCCGCGCTCGTGCTCCACTTCGTCCTCACCGCCCGGGGTCGCGCCTGGCGCGCGGCGCCCTGGCTGTGCCTGCCCGCCCTCGCGCCCGCGCTGTACTCCTGGTACCTGCACGCGCGGACCGGGGACTGGATGGCCTGGAAGCACGCCCAGGAGCGCGGCTGGTACCGGGACTTCCACACGCCGTGGGAAGCCTGGTCGAACACCTGGGAAGCGGCCTTCCACCACACCCAGCCCACCGGGTACGCGCTGATGTGGCAGGCCGAACTCCTGGCCATGCTGGTCGGCGTGGTCCTGGTCGCCGTGCTGGTGCGGGGCCGCCGGTGGCCCGAAGCGCTCTACATCGCCCTCACCCTGTCGGCCCTGGGCACCTCCTACTGGTACACGTCGGTCCCCCGTTCCACCCTGCTGTGGTGGCCGCTCTGGACCGCCCTGGCCGCCTGGAGCCTGCGCCGCCCGCGGGTGCAGTCCGCCTACCTGTACGTCGTCGGTCCGCTCGGCACCACGGTCGCCCTCACCTTCCTCACGGGCCGCTGGGCCGGCTAGACACGTCCGGGGCGCCACCGTCCACGCCCGGCTCACCGCGCCCTGCGGCGAACGGCCCCCCGCCCGGTCCGCGGGCGCGCATACTCGGTGCATGGCCGACACCACCACAGTCGAGGTCGACACCGATGTGCACGACCGGCTCGCCGTGCTCGCCGCGGACCGCGGACTGAGCCTGCGGGCGTACCTCGCCGAACTCACCGCCGCCCAGGAGAACGAAGCCGCCCTCGCACGCGCGGCGCACGCCTTCGAGAAGGCGCTCGAACGGCCCGGTTTCCGTGACGGGTTCGCCCGCGACTTCGGCGGCCTCGCGACGCACCGGCTCCCGGAGACCCGGAACCGGCCGCCGCTGGGCGGGGCCTTCGGCCGCGAGGACCGGGCCTGACGGCACGTCACACCCCTCCCGTACCGGCGAGGCGTCCCGCCTCCAGGACGGCGGTACGGTCGGCCAGTGCGGCTGCGGCCGCCAGGTCGTGGGTGATGAACACCAGGGCGAGGTCCTTGTGTTCGCGGAGCCCGGCGAGCACCTCGAGCACGGCCCCGCGGGTGGCGGGGTCGAGGCCGGAGGTGATCTCGTCGCAGACGAGCACCCGCGGCCGTGCCAGCAGGGCCCGGGCCAGCGCGGCGCGCTGGAGCTCCCCGCCGGAGAGCTCCCCCGGCCGTCGGCCGGCCGGGCCCGCGCCCAGGCCGAGCGCCTCCACCGCCCGGACGGCCTCCGCGCGTGCGCCCCGCCCGTCGGCTCCTCGCAGCCGGACCGCCGTACGGGCCACCTGGTCGAGGACCGGCCGGTGTTCGTCGAAGGCTGCCTTCGCATCCTGGAACACGTACTGTACGGCGGCCAGTTGGGTACGGCTGCGCGTGCGCAGGCTCTGCGGCAGCGGGGCGCCGTCCAGCAGGATCCGGCCCCGGTGGCCGGCGTGCAGCCCGGCCAGGCACCGCCCCAGGGTGGTCTTGCCGCTGCCGGAGCGGCCGACCAGCGCCAGGCACTCGCCCGCCCGGACCGAGAGGTCGACGTCGTGCAGCACGTCGACCGTGCCGCGCGCGGTGCGGTGCCCGGCGCTCAGGGCCCGTGCCTCCAGGACGACCGGCCCGGCCGGGCGCGGGGCGCGCGGAGCGGCGGACACCTCGCGCACCGGGTCGCCGAGCACGGCGCGCACCGGTCCGCGCTCCACGACCCGGCCCGCGCGCAGCACGACGACCTCGTCCGCCAGCCGGCGCACCACGTCCATGTCGTGGCTGAGCAGGACGACGGCGATGCCCCGCCCGGCGAGGGCGGCCAGCTCCGCCACGACCGCCTGCTTGGTGAGCGCGTCCTGTCCGGTGGTCGGTTCGTCGGCGACGATCACCCGGGCGCCCAGGAGAAGCGCTTGGGCCAGTACCACGCGCTGCTGCTGGCCTCCGGAGAGCTGGTGGGGGAAGCGGCGCAGCGTCTGCGCGGGGTCCGGGAGCCGGGCCAGCTCCAGGGCTTCGAGCACCCGTCGGCGGACCTCCCTGCGGCCGCCTCCCCGGCGGGCGGCGACATCGCCCAGCAGGGCGCCGACGCGCCGGGCGGGGTTGAGCACGGCGGCTGGGTGCTGGGGTACGTAGCCCACCGCACCGGCCCGTTGTGTCTGCACGGCGCCCTCGACGCGTGCGCCCGGCGGGTACTCGCCGAGGAGCGCGAGGCCCGTGGTGGTCTTGCCGCTGCCCGAGGGGCCGATGACGGCGGTGATCCGGCCGGCGCGTGCGGTGAGGCTCACCCCGTCGACGACGGCCCGGCCGCCGATCTCGATCCGCAGGTCCCGCACCTCTGCCACAGTGGTCATGCCCGTGCTCCCTTCCGGCGGCGTCCCCGCGGGGAGGGGGCTCCCGCGTGCAGCGCCGCGTCGCACAGCAGGTTGGCGCCCATCGACAGCGCCGCGATGAGCAAGGCGGGCACCACCACGGCCCAGGGCTGCAGGAACAGGCCGGTCCGGTTGCGGTCGACCATCACCGCCCAGTCGGAGGCGTCCGGAGCGGCGCCGACGCCGAGGAACGCGGCCGTGGCCACCAGGTACAGGGCCCCGGTCAGCCGGATCCCGGCGTCCGCGGCGAGGGTGCGCCGCAGGGAGCGGGCCACGTACCCGAGGGCCGTGCGCCACCAGGATTCGCCCTGCATGCGCAGCGCTTCGACGGCCGGCCGGGCGCACACCTCGACCGCCGCCGCGTGGACGACCCGGGCCGCATCGGGTACGGCCGCCAGTGCGACCAGAGCCGTCAGTCCGGCGGGGCCGGGCGTGAGGGTGGCAGCGACGAGCAGCACCAGGAGGAGCGAGGGTACGGCGACCAGCACGTCCAGCGGTCTCATCAGGGCTTCCTCCAGCCAGGTCCGGCGGGTGAGGGCGGCGGCGAGCCCGAGCGGCAGGGCGAGGAGGTAGGCGAGCAGGGTCGCGCCGAGCGCCACGAGGACCACGGACCGGCCGCCGAGCAGGATCTGGTGCCAGACGTCGCGGCCGCCGAAGTCGGTGCCGAGCCAGTGGCCCTGGCCCGTGGCGAAGGAGACGGACCTCGGTCCGGCGGGGCCGGCGGCCAGGGGTCCGAGCAGGGCGAGCAGCAGCGGTACGGCGACGAGGGCGATGCCGAGGGCGTAGCGCGCCGGGGGGCGGGTCACGCGGCCACCTCCGAGCGGGGGGCGAAACGGCGTGCGACGAGGTCGGCGCCGAGGTTGACGAGGACGGTGACGACACCGAAGACGACCGCCATGCCCTGGACGACGGGTACGTCGCGGGCGGCGACGGCCTCGATGAGGACGGTGCCGAGGCCGGGCACGACGAACAGCGCCTCCACGACGATCACCCCGCTCAGCAGCCAGTCGCAGGTGCGCGCGAGCTGCTGGGTGGCGGGTGCCAGGGCGTTGGGCAGGGCGTGCGCCCAGCGGATGCGGGAGCCGGACAGTCCGCAGCGGCGGGCCTGGGCCGCGTACGGCGAGGCCATCGCCTCGATCATCCCGGCGCGCACCAGCCGGCTGAGGGTGCACACGGGCCGGGCCGTCAGCACGAGGACGGGCAGGACCAGGACCTCGGGCCGCACGAAGGGATCTGCGGCGACGGCGGTGGCCGGGAGCCAGCCCAGGTGCAGGGCGAACAGTGCGGCCAGCAGCACGCCGAGGGCGAATTCCGGTACGGCGTGCACGGCCAGGGTCAGGGCGCTGACGGTCCGGTCCACGACGCCTCCTTCGCGGCGGGAAGCGAGGACGCCGAGGCCCACGGAGAGCGGGACCAGCACGGTGAGCGTGGCGGCGGCGAGCAGCAGGGTGGGGCCGAGGCCGTCCGCGAGACGATCGCTGACGGGCCGTCCGGTGACGAGTGAGGTGCCGAGGTCGCCGTGGAACATGCCGGTGACCCACTCCAGGAGCCGTTCGGAGGCGGGCCGGTCCAGTCGCATGGCCGCGCGGATGCGGGCGATGCGTTCGGGGTCGGGCTGGTCGCCGGCAAGTGCGACGGCCGCGTCGCCGGGCAGCGCCTCGGTGAGGGCGAAGACCAGCAGGACGACGGCCGCCGTCTGCCCCAGGCCGAGGAGCAGACGGCGGCCGGTCCACGGGAGGCGGCCCGTCACGCGAGCCAGATCCTGTCGAAGCGGGCCCAGTCGAGGGTGTTGGCGGGGGCGGCCCCGGACACGCCGCGGACCTTGGGGGCGGTGGCGACGATCCAGTCGGCGAAGCCCCAGATCAGGAAGCCTCCTTCCTCGTGGAGCCGGCGCTGCATCCGCTCGTAGAGGGCGGTGCGCTCCTTCTCGTCCGGGGTGGACTGGGCCTGCTGGTACAGGTCGTCGAAGTCCTTGTGCTGCCACTTGGTGGCGTTGGTGGTGGAGGCGGTGAGCAGCCGCTGGGAGACGTGGGATTCGACGGGCATGGCGCCGGACCGGTAGGAGGCGAAGGTTCCGGAGCCGAGGATGTCCTTCCAGTACGTCTCCTTGTTGCCGACCTTGACCTCGACGGTGACTCCGGCCTCGGCCGCCTGCTCCTTGAAGATGCCGGCCGCCTCGAGGAAGCCGGTCGCGGCGGGTGCGGTGTCGAGGGTGACCTTGAGCCCTTCGGCGCCGGCCTCCTTGAGCAGGGCCCGGGCCCGTTCGAGGTCCTGGACGCGCTGGGGCAGGCCGGACGCGTAGTACTGGCAGCCCTTGCCGAAGAGGTCGTTGCCGATCTCCCCGGCGCCGGAGAGCGCGCCGTCGACGAGTTCCTCGCGGTCGGCGATGAGGAAGAAGGCCTGGCGGACCCGCTTGTCGTCGAAGGGCGGCCGGTCGGTCTTCATGACGAAGCCCTGCATGGCGCTGCCGGGCAGCCGTACGACGTCGATGCGGCCCTTGCCCTCGTGGGCGCGGGCGGTGGCCGGGTTCAGTTCGTGGGCGTACTCGACCTGGCCGCCCAGGAGGGCGTTGACCCGGGCGGACTCTTCGCCCGCGATGACGAACTCGAGTTCTTCGAGGTGGGGCGCACCCTCCCAGTAGGCGGGGTTGCGCTTGACGAGGAGGCTCGCGCCGGGCTTGAAGGAGACGAAGGTGAAGGGGCCGGAGCCGACGGGCCGGTCGAAGGCGGTGGTGTCCTTGGGGACGATGTAGGCACCGAAGGCCGCGAGGGTGTTGGGAAACTCGGCGTAGGGCCGCTTGAGCCTGAACTCGACGGTGGCGGCGTCCACGGCGCGGCTCGCCGCGAGGTCGACCGGCTCCAGCGAGGCCTTGGCACGGAAGGTTCCCTTGGGGTCGGCGATGCGGCGGTAGCTGTAGAGGACGTCCTCGGCCGTGACGGGCCGGCCGTCGTGGAAGGCGGCCCGGCGCAGGGTGATCCGCCAGGTGTCGAGGGTCTGGTTGGGCTCCCAGCGTGCGGCGAGGCGCGGCACGGGGGCGAGGTCGGCGCCGAAGTCGGCGAGCTTGTCGAAGAGGGCCTTGGCGCGGGCCGCGTCGACGAACAGGTTGGCCGCGTGGGGGTCGAGGGTCTCGCCCGGGCCGCCGCCGGCGAAGGCGGCGCGCAGCCGCCCGCCGGGCCTGGGGGTGGCGTCCGCAGTGTTCTTCGCGTCGGTCGCGGTGCCGGAGCCGGTCCCGCAGCCGGCGGCGAGGGCGAGGGTGGCCGCGCTGCCGGCGATGAGGAGGCTTCTTCGGGCGGGGCCGGTGGGGCGATCGTTCATGACGTGCCTTCTCCGTTGCTGTGGTGAGGGTGGTGGGGGTGTTG
>NZ_JARAYQ010000358.1:0-6498 GCF_033794505.1 Streptomyces sp. MB09-01
GGTCGGACCCGGGGGCGGGGGTGTGCAGTCGGCTCGGGGCGGCGTAACCTTGCTGGCGCCATGCCGTACGAAGCACCCACCCACACCGTCGAACGCTCCCTCCGTGCAACCACCGGCGCCAAGGTCATCGCCGGGGTCGACGAAGTCGGACGAGGGGCCTGGGCCGGACCCGTCACCGTGTGCGCGGCGATCACCGGCCTGCGCCGGCCGCCCGCCGGACTCACCGACTCCAAACTGCTCACCGCCAAGCGACGTGATGCCCTGCTCGACGTCCTGGAGGGCTGGGTCACCGCGTACGCCTTGGGGCACGCCTCGCCCGAGGAGATCGACGAGCTCGGCATGACGGCCGCCCTCAGGCTGGCGGCGGAGCGCGCCCTGGCGGCCCTGCCGGTGCGCCCCGACGCCGTGATCCTCGACGGCAAGCACGACTACCTCGGCGAACCCTGGCGGGTCCGCACGGTGATCAAGGGCGACCAGTCCTGCATCGCCGTCGCCGCAGCCTCGGTCATCGCGAAGGTCACGCGCGACCGGATGATGGCCGAACTGGGCGAACACGGCGGCGGAATAGAGAACTTCGCCTTCGCCGCCAACGCCGGATACCCCTCGCCCGTGCACCGGGCGGCGCTGGAGGAACTGGGGCCCACCCCCTACCACCGGCTCTCGTGGTCGTACCTCGACGGGCTGCCCCGGTGGCGCCACCTGAAGAAGGTGCGCCGCAGCGAGGAATCGATGGAGCTGGAAAACGGAGGCCAACTCGGCTTCGATTTCTGATCGCACCCATGTGCCACCGGCCGGTACGTTTCGTACCGGTGTTTGATAGACATCAACTCATGCCTCTCACCCCCGCCATCGAGGAGCCTCAGATTCACGAGAGTGCCCAGGGTCCCCGCGTCACGCCGGCCGCGAGCCGCACCGCGCAGACCCCCCGTCCTGTACCTGGTCCGCGTCCCGCCGCCGTACCGCGGCCCGGACGCCCCGGTCCCTCCCCCGTAGCGGCAAGCCGCACGGGTGGTGCCCCCCGGCCCGCGGCGCCCGCGCAGCGCACGCCGCAGGCCGCCCCCGGACCCGTTCCCGCAGCGCCCGCCGCTGCTCCCACCGCACCGTCCGTCTCCGCGGCGGTGCCGCAGATCCAGCTGATCCCGGCTTCCGTCGAGGGTGCGCTGGACGCGGCCGAAGAGGCCGTCGACCTGCTGCTCGACACCGGGCGCGCGCCCGGCGACATCCTGGTGCTCACCACCGGCGACCCGCACCCGTGGGCCGCGCACGAGCTGTCCTTCGGCAAGGCCGCGTACTGGGCCCTGCACGACGCCGGGGACGACGTCTTCTACGCGGACGCGGCGCAGGTCCAGCGCGCCGCGGGCCGTCCGGTCGTGGTCTTCGCGGTCAACGGCGGAGCGGTCGAGCGCGTTGCCGGCGCCCTGCCGATCGCGCTCACCCGGGCCGGTGCGCTGCTGATCGTGTGCGGTGACGCGCAGCAGATCAACTCCGTGCTGGGTGCGGGCGTCTGACGCCCTGTACCCCGGCACGGGCGAGGGGCGGGGCGGGCTTCGAGCCGGCCCCGCTGAAGCCCGGGCCGAGGTCCGGGTCGAAGCCCGAGCCCCGTCCGATGTGAGGCCCGAGCGGAAGTTCGGGCTGCAGTCCGAGGCCTGATCCGCCGTACGCCCGGTTCCGGGTGTACGGCCGTGAGGCCTGCCCGCGGACGTCCGGTCCGCGCAGCCCGCCAGACCGGTATGTCGCTTGCCCGTTGCCCGTCACCCGTCGCGCGTACGTACGCCCGGGGGGAGCGCCCGTGGGGCCCGGCCGGCCGTACGAGGGTCAGCGCGCGGCGGTCCGACGCAGGGCCTCGGCCGCACCACCGCCGGTGTGCAGGGCGAGCGGAGCGAACTCGGCCACGGTGTCGCCGAGGCGCTGGGGTCGCGATCCCGAGCTGGGCTGACGGCCGCCACGGCCCTCACCCAGCACCTGCCAGCCGCCGCGGGTCAGCGTGATGTACGCGCCGCAGCGCAGGCCGTGCAGGGTGCAGGCGTCCCGCAGCCCCCACATCCACGCCCCGTCCTCCTCGGTCCACCGCTCGTCGCCCTCGCGGCAGTAGAGCAGGACCGCCGTACGCACCGGGGTCCGTCGCCGCAGGTCGTGCGGGAGGACCCGGCGCAGCCGGGACAGCAGGGCGTTGCGGTACTCCCAGCCGTCCGCCGAGGCAGACCGCTGCACGAAGGAGGCGCTCGCCACGAGCCGCTCCTCCGGACCGAGGACGGCGATCACCGCCGTCGAAGGCACCGGGCTGTGGCGCGAGTGCAGGCCGCTGACGACCTCGCGGGGATTGCGGAGCAGGGGAATGCCCGCCGCCGTCCACTCGGCCGGTTCCAGCAGCCTGCCGTGCCGGCTGGCGGCGCCGGTGGCCGTTGTCAGGGACGAGGTCGAAGGCGGCGCGAATCCGAAGGTCACGGTCCTCCCTTCGGGTACACGCCCGCGGACGGGCACGGCTGGAGTCAGGGCGCGCCGCGGCGCGGCCCAGGAGAGTGCCGAGGAGCCGAGCGGGAGCACTCCAATTCTCGCGTGGCGCCTGAGCATGCGGCAACGAGCAATTGACGCAGCCGACCGGAATTCGCCGGTATGCCGTTCATATCCTTGCCCCGCCACGCCGAGGATGACGCATTCGGCTATCCCTGGAGCGCCAGCACCAGCGGGAACACCTCCTTCGCGCCTGCCCGCCGGAGCAGCCGGGCGGCCACCGCAAGGGTCCACCCGCTCTCCGAGCGGTCGTCCACGAGGAGCACCGGACCTGCCGCCTGCTTCAGCGCCTCGGCCAGCTCCGGGGGAACGGTCAGGGACTGGTGGAGCACCCGTACCCGCTGGGCGCTGTTCGAGGCCGGCGCTCCGAACTCCGGAGCCTGATCGGTGTAGGTGACGGTGCCGAGCAGGGGCATCCGGCCGACCTCCGCGATCCGCGCGGCCAGCGAACCGACCAGTCGAGGGCGGCTGCGCGAGGGCAGGGCGACCACGCCCACAGGCCTGGCCGGGGCGTCGGGCGCCCCCGAGGCCCAGCCGCCGGGGCCCCGCGCCCAGTCGGCGAGCACCGCGACCACGGCCTGGGCGACATCGTCCGGAATCGGCTGGTCCGGAGCCTGCGGGGCGAGCATGGGGCGCAGCCGGTTGCCCCAGCCGATGTCGGACAGCCGGCCCAGCGCCCGGCCCGTCGAGGCCTGCTCGCCCGCGGGGATGCGGCCCTTGAGGTCGACGCCGACCGCCGCGAGCCCGGTCGGCCACATCTTGCGAGGGTCCAGCTCCACGCCCGGTCGGCCGAGCTCGCCACGGGCGGTGTCCAGCGCGGTGGTGGAGACCTCGGCGGTGAACCGGGCCCCGGCGCAGTTGTCGCAGCGGCCGCAGGGCGCGGCCTCCTCGTCGTCGAGCTGGCGGCGCAGGAACTCCATCCGGCAGCCGGTGGCCGATGCGTAGTCGCGCATGGCCTGTTGTTCGGCGGCCCGCTGGCGGGCCACCCAGGCGTAGCGCTCGGCGTCGTACGCCCACGGCTCGCCCGTCGAAGTCCAGCCGCCCTTGACGCGGTGCACGGCGCCGTCGACGTCGAGGACCTTGAGCATGGTCTCCAGCCGGGTGCGACGCAGATCCACCAGCGGTTCCAGGGCGGGCAGCGACAGAGGCCGGCCGGCCTGGGCCAGGACGTCGAGCGTGCGGCGCACCTGCTCCTCCGGGGGGAAGGCCACGGAGGCGAAGTACTGCCAGATCGCCTCGTCCTCGCGGCCGGGGAGCAGCAGCACCTCCGCGTGCTCCACGCCACGGCCGGCGCGGCCGACCTGCTGGTAGTAGGCGATGGGGGAGGAGGGCGACCCGAGGTGCACCACGAAGCCCAGGTCGGGCTTGTCGAAGCCCATGCCGAGGGCGGAGGTGGCCACCAGCGCCTTGACCCGGTTCGCCTGGAGGTCGTCCTCGGCCTGCTGGCGGTCGGCGTTCTCCGTCTTGCCGGTGTACGAGGCCACCGTGTGCCCGCGGTGGCGCAGGTACGTGGTGACCTCCTCGGCCGCGGCCACGGTCAGCGTGTAGATGATCCCGGAGCCGGGCAGGTCGCCGAGGCGGTCGGCGAGCCAGGCCAGCCGGTGCGCGGCGTCGGGCAGGGTCAGCACGGCCAGGCTCAGGCTCTCGCGGTCCAGCGGGCCGCGCAGCACCAGGGCGTCCGTGCCGGCTCCGGTCCCCAGCTGTTCCGCGACGTCCGCGGTCACCCGGGCGTTGGCCGTGGCGGTCGTGGCGAGCACCGGGACCCCGGGCGGCAGGTCGGCCAGCATGGTGCGCAGGCGGCGGTAGTCGGGGCGGAAGTCGTGCCCCCAGTCGGAGATGCAGTGTGCCTCGTCGACCACGAGCAGACCCGTCGCGGCGGAGAGCTTGGGGAGGACCTGGTCGCGGAAGTCCGGGTTGTTCAGCCGCTCCGGGCTCACCAGCAGGACGTCGACCTCGCCGGCGGCGACCTCGGCCTGGATGCCCTCCCATTCCTCGGGGTTGGCGGAATTGATGGTGCGGGCGCGGATCCCGGCCCGGGCCGCGGCTTCGACCTGATTGCGCATCAGCGCGAGGAGCGGGGAGACGATCACGGTGGGGCCGGCGCCGCTCGCCCGCAGCAGCGAGGTGGCGACGAAGTACACGGCGGACTTGCCCCAGCCCGTGCGCTGGACCACCAGCGCCCGTCGCTTGTGCGCGACGAGGGCCTCGATCGCACGCCACTGGTCCTCGCGCAGCCGGGCGGTGCCCGTGGGGTCACCCACGAGACGGGCTAGTACGGAGTCGGCCGAGGACCTCAGGTCTGCGTTCATGCCCCCATGCAACCCGATGCCTGTGACATCGCGCCAATGCTGCTCTGAGCCTGTGGACATTGAAGCGTCAACAGTTATCCACAGGGCTTTCGGGATCGGATCGTGCACGGGACCTTCGTGCCATGACGAACAACCACGAATCACGCAGCCCGTCCGACCGGCCTTCCATCAGCCCGGCCGGAGCCGACACCGGCCCTCAGATCACCCTGCGCAGCCCGGCCGAACTGGCCGACGCGCTGCCCTACATGCTCGGCTTCCACCCGAGCGACTCCCTCGTCCTCGTCGCCGTGCACGGCGAGGGCGGGCGCTTCGGCGGCCGCCTCCGGGTCGGCATCCCCGCCGCGCCCGCGGAATGGGAGGACACCGCCCGGCAGGTCGCCGACTGCCTGATCCGGGGCAGCGAACGCCGTGGCGGCAAGCCCGACGGCATCGTCGTGTACCTCTGCCAGGAGCCGCGGGGGGAGGAGAGCGGCCAGCGGGTGATGACCCGGCTGCGGCCGTTCGCCCAGCGGATCCGACTGGCCTGCGGCGCACTGGACGTGCCGGTCCTGGAGGCCCTGTGCCTCTCCGAGGGCCGGTTCTGGTCCTACGTCTGCCCCGACGAGCGGTGCTGCCCGGCCGAGGGCTCCCGGCTGGCCGCGGTCGGCACCTCGGTGATGGCCGCGACGGCCACCTTCGCAGGGGTCCAGGTCCGGGGCTCCCTCAAGGAGATCGAGGGCCGGCTCGCACCGCTGCGCGGGGCCGTGGCCGACGAGGCGGAACGGGCCCTGGACCGGGCGGCCGCGGCCCTGATGCCGAGGATCCTCGACGGGGCCACCCGGGAGGAGGTCGGGGCCGAGACCATCTCGCTCGCGCAGGCACTGATGCGGCGCATGACCCTGGCCCCGCCGGTCGAAGGCGGTTCCCACGCCGACGACTGGGACGACGCCCTGCTGGGCCACGACGAGGCCGCCTCGCTGATCCTGGGCCTCCAGGACCGCGAGATCAGGGACATCGCGGCGGAGTGGATGGAGGACGAGGAGGCTGCCCCGGCCCTGCGATTGTGGCGGGCCCTGGCCCGGCGTTGCGTCGGGGCCTACGGCGAGCACGCCGCGGCCCCGCTCACCCTCGCGGGCTGGGTCTCCTGGTCCACCGGGGACGAGCCGACCGCACGGATCGCCTTCGGCCTGGCCCTGCGGGCGGACGCCGAGTACCGCTTCGCCCAGCTGCTCCACCACGCCTGCAACGAGGGGATCGACCCCGAGGGGCTGCGGGAGTGCCTGCGGGAGGAACGCCGCCGCCGCGAGCCCCGGCGGGGGCGCTCCTCGGCCGGTACCCGTCCGCCCGGGCGGCGGGGCCGGACGGCGCCCCGCCGCGGGTCCCGCCGCACCGCGGGGAGCGAGCAGTGAAGGCGCGCCGGCCCTGGTGCCCTGAGCCGGTGCGGCTGCTCCGGAGTGTCCTGGGCCGGACCCTGAAGCGCAGGCTCCGCCCCGGGCGTGCGCGGCCGGGGCTCCTGACCCGCGCGCGGCCGGGGCTCGTGACCTGGGCGGGGCAGGCCCGCGTGAGCTGGGCGGGGCCGGCGCTCGTGACCCGGGCAGGACCGGCGCTCGTGAGCCGGACAGCACCGGTCCTCGTTACCCCGGCGGGGCAGGAGACCGTGACCCGGGCGGGGCAGGAGACCGTGACCCGGGCGGGGGTG
>NZ_JARAYQ010000359.1:0-6481 GCF_033794505.1 Streptomyces sp. MB09-01
GCTCGGGGGCGGGGCTGGGCGGGATGCCGGCGGCTGCGGCTGCGGAGCTGAGCGCCTCGGGGGCGATGCTCGACTGCGATGCGGACGGCGAGGCGGCGACCTTGTCGTCGGGCTTGGGCTCGCTGGTGAGGGCCTCGGAGCAGCCGGTGAGGGCGAGGAGGCCGGCGGCGGCGAGGAGGGTGATGGTGTGGTGTGTGCGCATCGCGTCATGGTGTCGGCGCCGGGACCGGTGTGGGTGGGCTGTGACTGATCTGTGACGCGCGCGGCTCCCTCTTTCGCTTCGCCAGCCCGCGCGGGGAGCGGCCCTCGCAAGACCGGCCGGGCGACGGCGAAAGCGCAGGTCGCCGCCCGGCCGGTCCGGGCTGACTACCTCGATGATCTGCCGGGCCCAAGGCCTACCGGGTCAGGACACGAGGCGTGGGATGGCCGAGTACCCGCTCGACTGGACCACGCTCCCGAAGGGCAAGCCGCTGTACGAGGCGGACGTTGACCTGTCCGGGCCGGTCGCGGACTACGACGCGCATCTGTCGGTGATCCGGGACGCGGCCGTCCAACTTTCCCCCGGACCTCACCGGGCTCCTCACCCAACTCGTCCGCCGGCTCGATGGACTGGCCGCCGAGGAGCCGCTGGTCGCGTTGAAGGCCCTGGCCGACCTGCGGTACGTGATCGCCCAGGTCGGCCGGGACGCGGCGGGCGACGTCGTCGCCGGGGAGGTACCGATCGAGCAGGTGGCGGTCGCGCTCGGCACCAGCGAGGCCGCAGCCCGCAGCTACCTCGGGAGCTACCTCCACCCCTGACCCGGCCACGCCCCAGCCGGCCCGGCACCACGAGCCGCTCCAGTTCCCGGACGCCGGGTTACTCGGCGCTCTGGAGTGCCGTTTTTCCCCGGTGAAAGGCCGCGCCCACCCGGGTGATGCGCACGCTGATCCCCTCCCCCGCATCGGGGTTGTCCGGCTACAACGCGGGGCGTGATCAAGAACCTGCTGCAGCGGGCCGTGCCCGCGCTCGCCCTGTCGTTCTTCCCCTCCTCGCCACCGCCGTGCCGGCCCACGCCGCCGACGGCAAGGAGGCCTTCACCTCCACCCTGACCCATCTCCGCCGTACGCGAGTCGGCGTCGCTCTTCGAGGGCATCGACCGGATCCGCGCGGCCGCGGAGTCCCGCGACGGCTACGTGCGCACCGCGTTCAAGCACTGGAACACCAGCCTGCTCCCCGACGACGGCTGCAACACCCGCTCCGAAGTCCTCTTGGAAGAAGCCGTCGAGCAGCCCGAGATCGCGGCCCCCGGCTGCAAGCTCACCGGCGGCAAGTGGTTCTCCCCGTACGATGACACCTGGGTGACCGCGGCTTCCGGCCTTGACGTCGACCACCTCGTACCTTTGGCCGAATCTTGGGACTCCGGGGCCTCGGCGTGGACGGCGAAGCGCCGCGAGGCCTACGCCAACGACCAGGACACGCCCACCTCGCTGATCGCGGTCACCGCGAAGTCGAACCGGGCCAAGGCCGACAAGGACCCGGCCGAATGGCTGCCGCCGGCCGCCACCTACCACTGCGCGTACGTGACGGGCTGGGTCGAGACCAAGCTCCGCTGGGACCTCGCCGCCGACGACCGCGAGCGCGAAGCGCTCCTCGGGCTGGCGGAGGACTGCCCCGGTGCCACCGTCTCCTACGAGACCGCGCCGTAGCGGCTCGGGTTCAGGCCAGCCGGGAGCCGATGCGGAAGCGCATCTCCCCGGCAGCATGACGGACCTCCTCGGGCTGCGCGTCATCGTCGAGCACCCCGAGGAGAACCATCAGGGCCCTCGCCTCGTCCCCGCTGATCAGTTTCAGGCGTGGTCCACCGGGAACGGGCTTGGTTCGCCCTCTCCCGCCCGCACGGCGCCTCCGGGTCCGATTCCGCGCCGCACGGCCTGGCGGGCGCTCTGAGGGGCTTGTGTGGCCTCGGGGGGCGGGTGGGGCCCCGGAGCCGGCCGCCGCTCCCCAAAGCCCGCTCGGGCGCCCCGGCTTGCTTCGAAACGGCAGGTTCACTCCGTACGGCCTGTCAGTGCCCGCTGGCAGGATGGCGGACATGACGATCAAGGACGTGGCACGCCACGACGTTGCCGAAGAGCAGATAGACGACACCCTTCAGCGCGGAGTCAGCCGGGTCGTCGGACACTGGTCCGCCATGCGTCATGACGGCCGTCCTCTGCGCCAGGAGCTGCGGGAGATGGGCGGCGTCCTCCTCGACCTCGCTGGGGCCCGAACCCTGGAAGATCCCGAGCTGGACACGCCAGGTTCGCGTGAGGTCCTGCTCACCGCGGCGGAGTGCGCCCTTGGGGAGCTGGGCCTGGGCTGCTTCCCCGATGGCGACTGGGACGTCCCTCTCCCTCTCGTCGGCGAGTCGCTCACCAGCGAAGAAATGGACTACGAGGAGACCTGGGAACCGGCATCCCCCGCCACCACCGCCCAGACCTGGGTGAGGGCCTTCGCCCTGTGCGTGATCAGCGGCCTCGCGTGGGAACGCAGCCGGGTCATCGGCCCGCTGCTGCGCGAGGACTACGCTCCCGCCATCCGCGACGGAGTGCCCTACTCGACGCGTGAGTCGGTCTCCGCCCCGGCCGACCTCGCCGAGATGGACGCGCTGTGCGAGTACCTGACCATCGTGCAGGGGCGTTACCCCGGCGCCCTTCCCGGACCCGTCCCGCTGGCCAAGCCCGACATCGAAGCGCGGACGCGTGCCGCCGAACGGCTCGACGCGGCCGGCGCCCTGGATGCGGACCAGCGGCTGCTGCGCGTCCTGCTCGACGACGACCAGTCCGCCTTCGAGCAGGTCCTGGCCGAAAGGCTTTTGGAGCACCGCGCGAGCGTGGGCACCGGCCCGGCGCCGCGAACCCTGTTGCCGGTCAGGGCCGCCGCAGTGTCCGCCCTCGCCTCTCTCGCGCACGGATGGCGGCTGGGCATCAGGTCGGCCTACCTGCCCGACTCCCTGCTGCGCGCCCCGCAGCACTGACGAAGCCGTCGCCCCGAGGACGGCGTGCCCCCCGGACCAGAGTGTCAACTTTTCGGTGACAACCGCTTGTCGTGTGGAAGGGTGGCCTCCATGGCGATCGACCACGCGAAGCAGCGGCGAATGCAGGAGGCAGCCGAGGAGGGGGTATCGCCGAGATACGGGTCAAAGGGGCAGTGAGTTGATCTTAAAGCCCTGTCAGGTGGTGCCTTCGGCCTCGTCGGTGTCGGCGAGCATGCGGTAGACAGTGGCGACCGAGGGCCGCTGGCCCTTGTTCTTGCCCGAGGTGATGACCAGCTTCTGGGCAATCTGCGGTACGGGCACGCCGTTGGCCCGCAGGCTGCGGGCGTAGTCGGCCATGTCGTCGTCGACGACCTTGGGGCGTCCGCCGTGACGGCCACGCTCGCGGGCGGATGCCTGGCCCTCCAGGGACTTTTCCCGGATGTACTCGCGCTCCGACTCCGCCATGCCGGCGAAGAACGCGAAGAGGGCGGCGCCGTGACCGGATGGGTCGTAGACCCCTTGGAGGGGTCCGGTGAGGAGTTCGAGCTGGATGTCGTGGTGGCGCAGGCCCTCGGCGATGGCCAGAAGTTCGGCGGCGCCGCGGCCCAGACGCTTCATTTCGTGCACCGTGAAAATCACCCGTTGGTGGGGGACGGCCTTCTTGATGGTGCGGGCGAAGTCCATCGCCTTGACGAACTCGGGCCGGACTTTGACCCGGGTGCTGATCTTCTCCGAGAAGACCGGGTCGCACCCGGCCTCGGCGAGCGCGTCGAACTGGCTCTGGAGTTCCTGCTGGGCGGTGCTGCACCTCGCGTAGCCCACTCTCGTGGGTTTCGTGGTGGCCTCGGGCACGGCGGCGTCGATGGCCGGGCCCGTCTCCCACGCGTATCCGGGGCCGCGGTCGGCGGGGGTACGGACTTCGAGTTCGGCGCGGAGTCGGGGGACGAGCATGAAGCGCGGGGTGTGGTACTTCGGGGCGACCTTGCCGCCGCGGGTGCGGCAGGTGCTCCCGGCGGGCACCTCACACGTGGGGCAGTCGAACTGTTCGACGGCGACGGCCGGGCTGCCGCCTGGATCTGGACCACTACCTCGAGGCCCTGATCCGCAAGCCGGGTGCAGTACGTGCTGGCGACGAAGCTGGTCAACGAGCTCGTCGAGGCTGCCGACGAAAAGCAGCTGACCAAGACCATCGCCCGCTATGGCCGCGTCGACCTGCTCTGCATCGACGAACTCGGCTACATGGAACTCGATCGCCGCGGCGCCGAACTCCTCTTCCAGGTCCTGACCGAACGCGAGGAGAAGAACAGCGTCGCCATCGCCTCCAACGAGTCCTTCGGCGGCTGGACCAAGACGTTCACCGACCCCCGTCTCTGCGCGGCCATCGTCGACCGCCTCACCTTCAACGGCACCATCATCGAGACCGGCACCGACTCCTACCGCCTCGCCAGCACCCGAGCTCGCGCCGAAGAATCGGCCAAGGCTGGCTGACCGCTGCCGCTGCCTGCCTCGACGGCCCGCCGCCCTCCGGGCGCCGGGCCCGGCCTCAAGTGCTCCAGTAGGCTGCGCTGGTCATGGACACGCACGCCGCACCCGAGCACCCCCAGCACGACGCGATAGCTTGGGGTCCGCCGATCCGGCAGCTCTTCCGGGATGTCATCGCCGAACGCCTGCCGGACCGGATGCCCCTCCAAGCGGCGATGCTGTTCGACTCAGAGACCGATCCCGCCTGGGACGACCGAGCCTTCCTCGCCGAGTTCTACAACGAGATCCTGCACCAGGACGCCTGCCAGCCCCACACCGCCGAAGGCCTCGCCCTGCTCGCGGCCCTGGCCGTCGACGACCGGATTCCTGCCCGACACCGGTTCCAAGCCGTCGACCTGCTGTTCCGCGCCGCCACCGTCGATGAGCGCCACCTTGCCGAGACCTGGCCAGCCACCCCGCAACATGCCGATCCCGACAGCGAGGCCCGGGCCTGCAAGGCAGTCCAGTTGCACACCCCTGATCTACTGGCCCGCTGGCCAGCCGAATGCCCCGCAGTTCGGCTGGCCCTCGCCGGCCTCGCCGTCGTCTTCCCGACGGACCGCACCCTGCCCGCCCTGACAGCGCGCCTGCACAGCTTCTTGAGCCAGCACCCCCAGGGCACCGACATCGGTGACTACGTGCGGTTCATCCTCGTGCTGGCCGCCCAAGACGACAGCCACACCCTCGCGGTGACCGAGAAACTCACCGACTCCTACTGGACGGGCACAGTGCGCGGAGTGCCGACACGGGCACGAGCTCTCCACCTCCTCGGCCAGATGCTGACCAAGGTCGGAGCTGGACTCACCCGGCCACGCGCCGGGCAGTGACGCCCCGCGGGCGCTGCTAATTCTCGTGAACACTCACGGGCATCAAGATCCGCAACTGCTGCCCAAACCGGCGGACAAACGCTGCCCCTAGAAGTGAACAAAGCCATTCAGGGGTTGGTCGTCGATCGTGTCCCAGTCCAGGGGGTATTGAGCAGCGCTGCGCCATCCGCACGCGCACACGGCCCGGAGGGCCTCGGCGCGGGGGCGGCGGGCCCGGCCGTCGTAGGCCGTCCAGTGCGTGGTCGACGGCACGTTCGGGCCGCTGCCGACATCGAAGTACACCGGCCCCGGCTCGTTGCCGCCGACGAGCACACCCGCCGCACCTGCGTGCGCGTCCCCGAAATCCACCGTCCACCAGTCCCAGTCCACCAGCGCACCACCCTCTCGTAGGTCCCCACCGACAGGCCGGCCGGATCCCGTCTGCGACCCTGCCCCGGCCGCGCACGCGCCCACACTCGGGCCGCCCCAACAATCAGTGCGGTTGGACGGGCCCCGCGACACAGCTCAAAAACACGACACCCCCGATAAGGTTAAATCCAACATCCAGGTGAGGTTAATTTTGCTAGGGTTCGGGGTGGAGGTGGTGGAGGAAATGGCCACGCAGGAAGAGCTGTTCGACGCGGTGGACGCACTGCTGGAGGGCGAGCCGCAGTTGCCGTCCCCAGCCGAGCGGGCGCGGCTGCGTGAGGCGGCGGGTGTCACCCAGGCCCGGCTCGCGGCCGCGTTAAAGTCGACGCCGCAGACGGTGAAGAACTGGGAGAACGGCCGCTCCGAGCCGAGGCCGCCGCGGCTTCAGGCCTATCTGCGGCTGCTGGACGGCTGGGCCGAGCGCTATCCGGCACCGGCCGCTGCCGCACCCACGCCCGCGGCGGTTCCGGAGGCGTTCACCGGCACCGCGGAGCAGCCCGCCGAGTCTGCCGAGCCCGCCGCGGCCTCCACCGCCGCGGTGCTGGATCCGGTCGTGAAGGCGCGGGTGGAGGCGGCCGGGCCGTCGGCGACGTCGCGCCGCCCGGTGAAGAAGGGCGCCCCGCTGCCGGCTGTCGACCCGCGGTTCCCGCACGGCCCGCTCGTGGTCCTGGACGGTGACGGGAGCGCGTACGGCGTGGACGGGATCGTGCTGGACTGCCCGGCCACCACGAT
>NZ_JARAYQ010000035.1:0-43283 GCF_033794505.1 Streptomyces sp. MB09-01
CCCCCGGCCCACGCGCCCCGCCCCGCGTTTCCACCGCCGCCGGCCCAGGCGCCGAGCCCCGGGCCGAACCGGGGTCCCGTGATCGCCGCGCTGATCACGGCCGCGGCCACCATCGCCGCCGCGGTCATCGCCGCCGTCGCGATGGGCAGCAACGACGGCAAGCCCGGCGTGCAGCCGGGCCCCGCGGCCGTCACTACCGCCCAGCCGCCCACCGCCGCACCCACCCCCTCCACGGCGACCTCGAGGACGGTCCAGTCCCTGCCGGCCCAGAGCCCGGCACCCAAGGCGACGAAGAACGCCCGTATCGAGGCGAGCCCGGACAGCGGTTCCCACGGCATGGTGGTCACCCTCACCGGCTCGGGCTTCGCGGCGGGCGAGCGGGTACGCCTCGTCTTCAACGGCAGCTACGGCAAGGAGTGGCAGCTCCGGGACGTCACGGCCTCGGCCGAGGGCGGCTTCGTCGCGGAGATCAAGGTTCCCGCGGAGGGCGCCGACAACCAGCAGAGGTCAGTCGAGGCCAAGGGGCTGGACAGCAAGCGGACCGCGGACACGCCGTTCACCATCACCGAGTGAGACCCGGTGCGCCATGACCGTCTTCAGGCCGGGGTGGTCTGCGGCTGCTTCCGGCCGGCCGGCGGCTGCCGCAGGGCGAGGATGATCAGCAGGGCGAACGCGGTGACGGCGGTGAGCGTGCGCAGGTTGTTGAAGAGTTCCCAGCGCCGCAGGATCTCCGCGTGATCTGCCGGGGCCGAAGTGAGCGCCCACTCCTTGATCCGGCCGTTGATCGGCACGTTGCCGAGCCGGGTGGTCAGGAAGGACGCGAGGGTCAGCAGCGCTGCCGTACCCGCGATCAGCCGGGCGCGGCCGCGTGTCAGCGCCGCGAGGGTGAGGGAGCTCAGCGTCGACACGGCCATGGCGGCCTGCATGGTGATGCCGTTCATCTTCATCAGCTCGGCGTGGAACGACAGCCGCATGTCGACGGGATGGCCATCAGGGACTGCACTGCCCACGCGGCGGCCGATTTCGTCGTCTGGCACCGGGACGCCGTGGTGCCGCAGGGCAAGACCATCACCTTCACTACGGAGTGGGGGATCGAAGGGCAGATCCCGGACGCCCCGGACCCCGAGGTCACGCGTCCCCGTCTCGTCGCGGCCTTCCTCGCCCACCTCGAGACCCTCGGCCTGGACTGAGCGCACCGAGGGGCCCACCGCAGTCGCCGAGGCGGGCAGAAGACGATGCTGAACCCGGGAGCCCAGGCGGGTCATTCGCTCGTGCGACAGGGCTTGCGCGGGGTCATGCTGCGCCGGGCCCCGGGCGTACGGCTGGGGCACGCGGCCTCCGCCGCGCGCTCCCCGCGCACAATCGGCCGATGATGGGAGTACAGCCGAACACGCGGAGCTGATCATGGCGGGTTGGCGTGTCAGGGACTACACCCAGGACGATCTCGAAGCGGTGATCCGCGTCGATGCGGAGAGCAGCAGGGCCGAAGAGCCACCTCTCTTCCCGCTCTCCGATGCCGTGGCGGCCCTCCAGGCTCTCCACCCGGCGGTGGTGGCCACCGCGGACGAGGTGGTGATCGGCGCCGCGGTGAGCAGGGTGGAGGGGGACCGGGCGTGGATCCTGCGCATCGGCATGGCGCCCGCCTGGCGGCACCAGGGGCTGGGCAGCGACCTGATCACGGCCCTGGAGCACCGGCTGTTCGCCGGTGGCGTCCGAACGGTGCACGCGGTCCTGCCCGACGGTGGGACGGGTGCCACCGCCCTGCACAACTGCGGCTTCGGCGCCCGTCCGGGCCTGGTCTTCTTCGAGAAGCGCGGGCGAGTGACCCCCCAGGCGGTCAGCATGCTCTCGTCGCTCGGAGCGGAGCTGCCGCCCGGGGGACTGTGGCAGAAGGTCGTGGGCATGCAGAGGGAGAAGCAGCTCATCGAGCGGCGCCTGGTCCTGCCCCTGGCCCATCCCGGACTGGCCACCCAGCACGGAGTGGAGCTGCCGCGGGCGGTGATGCTGTTCGGTCCGCCCGGGACCGGCAAGAGCACGTTCGCGCACGCGGTGGCCAGCCGTCTTGGATGGCCGTTCCTCGAACTGTTCCCCGCCCGGCTGGCCGCCGAGTACGGGCTGGCGAACGGGCTGAACCGGCGCTTCGACGAGATCGCCCGGCTCGACCACGTCCTGGTTTTTATCGACGAGGTCGAGGAGATCGCGGGGACCCGCAGCGGCGCGGACGCGACGGCGGTCGGCGTCGTCAACGAACTGCTCAAGGCGATCGTCCGGTTCCGGGGCCAGGACGGGCGGCTGCTCGTCTGCGCCACGAACGACGTGACCACGCTCGATTCCGCGTTCCTGCGGCACGGCCGCTTCGACTACGTCCTGCCGATCGGCCCGCCCGACGACTGCGCGAGGACCGCGCTGTGGGAGAGCTACCTGGCCCGGGCCGGCGCGGAGGCCGACAGCGCGGTGCTGGCGACCGCCAGCGAGGGCTTCACCCCTGCCGACATCGCCCATGTGGCCCGTACCGTCTCCCAGGTCCAGTTCGAGCGCACCTTCGACACGGGAACCCGGGCCCGCCCCACCACCGAGGACTACCTGGGCACCATCGGCGACACCAGGCCCACGGTCAGCGCGGCCATGGCCCAGGAGTTCGCCCACCAGACCGAGAAGTTCGCCCGCATCTAGGCCGCTCCCCCGGATCAGGCCGGGCCCGTGGCCGTCCCTTCCTCCTCCGCCTCCATGCGCCGGATTCCCTCGTGGGTGAGGGTCACCATCGCGGGGGTGTTGCCGGGTTCCCAGTCGACGGTGATCAGTCCCTCGCCCGCCAGGTAGGTGCAGGCGGCGGCCAGGTCCTGTTCCGGCACGTGGAGGTCGCGCCGCAGCTGTGCTCCGGTGATGCCGAGGAGGCGGTTGCCCTCGACGGCTTCGTACAGGACCCGGAGCACCTGATCGCGGTACGTCTTGCGTTCGCGCAGTGTGGCCATGACCGCGTCCTTTCACGTGTGGGGCGGGCTCCGGGGCCGGTCGGGGTCTCTCAGGTCTCGTCGGAGTGCGGGCCGTTGCCGGCGGGGGTCCTGCTGGCTGCCGGCCAGGAGCGGACGGGGCCGGCGGGTGTTGCCGTGTCCACGGTGAGGTGGAGGCGGGCCTTCTGCACGTGGGCGTGGTTCCCTTCGGGGTGGGCGAGAGGCCGGCGGGTCGGGGCGCCGTGGCGCCCCGACCCCTGCCCCCGGTCGGAGGAAGGTCTGTTCCTCACCGGACGGCATCCGTGTGGTGGGCTCGACGACCGGCGTCGTCCGGCAGGCCGGGAGGCCTCGGCAGGGGGTCGCTGAAGTGGTAGGCCTCGATCCGCGCCTCGTGCTGGGCGTTCAGCAGGTGGATCCAGCGCATTCCGATGCCGATCATGAGGATGATCACCGCGATGAGGACGACGGTCTCCACGGAGCTCACCTCCAGCCGTTTCCGGGCAGCGGCAGGGCGGTTCGGCCCGTCGGGTCCCCGAAGGGGGACGAGCAGGCCCCGCCTTCGCCCTCCCAGGTGGCTTCCCTGCGGCGGGCGTCGCCGATGCCGCGCCCGATGACGGTCTCGTTGGCCATGAGTACGCCTGCCGTGAGGACGCTGCCCGGGATCGCTGCGGCGGCCATCAGCCGGGCCGCGGCTGCGGGCTCGGTCTCGGGCGGGATCACCAGGAGGTCCCAGCGGCCGACGGTGTAGGAGAGCAGGATCAGCTTGTCGGGATCCTGTTCGGTGAACCAGCCCACGTGCAGTACGCGCCCGCCCACGGGCACCGTGCGCGGTACGGCCGACCAGCGGGTGGGGTTCACGCTCACGCGGGTGACGCGTCCCCAGGGTTCGTCCAGAGCGGCGGCCAATGCCGGGAGCTCGGATTCGAGGTCACGGGAGCGGGGCCACCAGGCACCGTCCAGCTGACCTGCGAAGGTGGTCTTCGGGGTGAGGGACAAGCGTGCCGGGAGCTCTACGGGGAGGTCGCGGGGCGCGGTCCGGTCGAGGGTCGTGGTCATGGTTCGGACCTGCCCCCGGGCTGCCCGTCGGCGGCCCGGTTCTTAGGCGATCGCCGGAAACGACACCCGCCTGAAAGCCGGTGTGCGAAGTACTCCCGGTGCCTCAACTGTACGCCTGTTCGGCGGGCCACGGCCGGTCTGACCAGGTATTTTCCGGGGCATGGTGGAACGGGGCGGCGCGAGTACCGTGAAAGGACGGCCAGAAGGCGATGCCTGAGGAGGTTGCGTTGAGGAGGCCGTCGGTCAGGCGCACGCCCCCGAGGCCGACGAGGACGACGCCGTCTCGCGTGGGGGATGGGCAGCCGCCGCCGGGACGCCACCGGGAGGGGAAGCACCCCGTGCTTACGAACGTCGCCCACGTGCTCGCCGGTCCGATCGGCGTAGGCATCATCTTCATCGGCGCGCGCCTTCCGGTAGAGGCATAGCGCTGGCGCCCGGTGCTTTCTGTGCGCGATTCACGGGTCAAAACCCCCTTTGTGAGCGCGAATTCACCAGACGGCGCAGACCTTTCGTGCGCGTCGCAGGGAATGCGTCTCGTGGCGTGGGGCGACCTGCGCCCAGGTGGTGCAAGTGGTGCGCCAAATCGTCCGGGCATGGAATTCCCGCGATTTGGGTCACGCGGAGCCGGGCCAATTCCCTTCCCCGGTGCCCGGCCCGATCCCCCGGCGATCGCCCGCGCGCTGCTCTGTAGGCTATGCGCGAGCTCACGCTGAGCGCGTTCAAAAGCTAGAAAAACGGGGGGTTCGGTGCGCAATCGCCGACTCGTAAGGTCCGCTGCCGCCATCGTGGCGGCCGGCATCGGTTTCCTACCCGGCACGGCTCAGGCCGCTGATCCGATCAAGCCCGCCGCGCAGGCGGCGGGAGCACCTGCCGTCGACCCCGCACAGGGGGTGGCGGCAGGGCTCGCGACCTTCACCAGCGCCGCCACCGGCAGCGCGCAGCTGAGTCTCTTTCTGAGCGCCCGGACGTCGTCCGCGCACGGCTTCGAGCTGACGACCTCGCTCAACAGGGCTGCCCCGCCGCTGGACACCACCATCGACTGGGGTGACGGCACCACGGAGACGGTGACGGCCGCCGGTGCCTGGGAGACGCGGACCATGCACACCTACAAGGAGCTCGGCGAGTACACGATCAAGGCCACCGTCGTCGATCCGGCACTCGGGACGAGCGACACCGAGGAGGTCCGGGTCAAGACCCTGGGCTCGGAGTTCACCCCGTACGGTCCCACCCGCCTGCTGGACACCCGCAGCGGCACGGGCGCCGTCAAGGGCAAGGTCCCGGGGTACTCCTCGACCCGCCTCAAGGTCGCGGGGAACGGCGGCATCCCCGCCGGGTTCACCGCCGTCGCGCTCAACGTGACCGCCACCAACACCACCAGTGGCGGGCACGTCAGCGTCTTCGCCTCCGGTGCCACGCGGCCGACCGCATCGAACATCAACTTCGAGGCCGTCCAGACCGTCCCGAACCTGGTGATCGCGCAGGTCGGCGCGGACGGCTACGTCGAGCTGTACAACGGCGGCTGGGAACCGGTCGATCTGATCGCGGACGTCACGGGCCACTTCGGCCGGCAGGAAGCCAGCGGGTACGCCCCGCAGGCGCCGGCCCGGGTCGTCGACACCCGCGACGGGACCGGCACGCAGCGAGGTCCGGTCGCCGGCCAGGGGTCCTTCACCGTCAAGGTGGCCCAACCGGGTGCCACCGCCGTCGCGCTGAACGTGACGGTCACCAACCCGCAGGAGGCCGGTCACCTGACCGTCCACCCGGCCGGGCAGGCGGCGCCGAGCACGTCGAACGTGAACTTCACCGCCGGGCAGACGGTCGCCAACTCGGTGATCGTGCCGGTCGGCAAGGACGGCGAGATCACCGTCCGCAACGGCGCCTGGGCCCCGTCCGACGTCATCGTCGATCTGGTCGGCACGTACAGCACCGCGAGCGCCAGTGCCTATGTGCCGGTCGCGCCCGTCCGGCAGATCGACACCCGCGAGAGCTGGTCCAAGGGGCCGTGGCCCACGCGCGGGTACCTCTGGCAGGCCTTCTCGCGGGAGCAGGCCTGGGTGCTGAACACCACGGTCACCCACACGCGCGGCGCGGGCTTCCTCTCGGTCGCACCGGACCCCAACTCCACCGGCAACTACGCCGACAGGACCGCCGTCACCCCGGAGCGTCCGGTGTCCTCCACCCTGAACTGGACGGCGGGCAAGACCGTCGCCAACCTGGTTCAGGCGAGCGGCGGTGACAACGGCATCGTCGACTTCTGGAACCAGGGCTGGGACCGCGCCGACCTGATCGTCGACGTATTCGGCTACTACGACAACCGGTAGCCGAGCAGCGCTTCGAGGCGTCCCCGGACCGGCCCGCCGGCCGTTCCCGGGACGCCGTGGCGGCCGATCCGGGCCGGCCGGGCGCTCGCGTGGTGGCGCACTCCCCAACGACCTGACAGTCCATCGAAGCGAGGAAGGCTCCGCCATGACCGACTTCGGTGACTAGTCGTCTTGGTTCTGCTGCTCCACGCCTTGACGATGCGGGGTCGGCTCGTCGCGCATCGTCCGGACAGCCCCAGGAGCTCGTGCAGGACGAGACGAGGTCCCTCAGCCATGGCGGTGCCGCAGGCCGTTGTGCCTGCGGCACCGCTCGGGCGTCGGGGTCAGGACGGGTCGCCGTACTGGAGGCCGCGTCCGTTGGTGCCGATGTAGACGCGCCCGAAGGTGTCGGGGTCGCCGGTGACGACGCCGCCGCTGATGTTGCCCCACTGGTGGGCGTCGTCGTTGACGCGGAGCCAGGTGGCGCCCTTGTCGGTGGAGCGGAAGACTCCGGGGACGTCCTTGACGGTACCGATCAGGTACAGGGCCTGGTAGTCGGCGCCCGGCGCGGCCTTGCCGAAGCCGAGGGCGGAGGCGGACTTCAACGTGCTGAGCGTGGTGAAGGTGCGGCCGCCGTCGGTGGAGTGCAGCAGCCCCTTGTCATGGCCGGCGATCCACAGGTCCCCGGCGATGCCGGGGACGGCAGTGAGCCGGCCGGCGGGCAGGTTGGTGGCGCGGGCGGTGAAGGTCGCGCCGCCGTCGGTGCTGGCGTGGAGCGTGCCGCCGGACAGTGAGTAGAAGGTCCTGCCCGAGGACCGGTCGGCGACGACCACGGCGTCGGTGCCCAGGCCGCTGACCTTCGACCAGCTCGCTCCCTTGTCGGTCGAGCGGTACGGGACCTGGCCGGCCTGGGTCCAGACGATGGTCGAGCCGTCCGCCGCGAGCGCGGCGCGACCGTCCTGGGCGCCGGCCACCGGCTCCGCCTTGAAGCCGTTCCAGCTGATGCCGCCGTCGGTGGAGTAGGCACCGTCCTGCGCGCCGCCACGGCCGACACGCACCATCACCGAGGGGTTGGACTGGGCGAAATCGATGTCGGTGCTGTTGGTCATCATCGGGTTGCTCACCCGCCCGGCGGGCACCTTGGTCAGGTCGTCGTGGCGGAAACCGCCTTGGTCACCCATGGCGGAGATGACGGTGGCGCCGCCGGGAGGGGCGATCGCGTCCATCAGCGCGGTCTCCTCCAGTCCGCGTGCACCCACGGTCCAGTGGCTGGTGCCGCCGTTGTCGGTGGCGGTGGCGTCCTTGCTGCGCCAGATGCCGTTGCCGGTGCCGTACAGCACGTGCCCGGAGTTGAAGGGGTCGATGGCCAGGGCGGTCATCCAGTGCCCGGTGTGGGTGCCGATGTACGGAGCGGTGGAGGCGTCCCGTGCCGACTTGTCGGCCAGTGCCTTCCAGGTGGTACCGCCGTCGGTGGTGCGGTAGATCTCGTCCTCGGGCCACCAGCGGTCGAGGGTGGTGACCATCACCGTGGACGGCTTCTGCGGGTCGACGGCCAGACCGGAGAACCCGTAAGAGCCCTGGGACGGGGAGATGTTCTTCCACGCCCCGCCGGCCGGCGTGTACTTCCACACCGAACCCCCCGTCACGCCGTTGGGCCCGAGGTTGTTGGTGTACGTCAGGTACAGCGAGCCGTCACCGGAGAGCACGCCGTGCTGCGGCATCTGGCCGGTGGGCTGCCCGGCGACGGCCTGCCAGGTGCTGCCGCCGTCGGTGGAGCGGTAGAGGGAGGTGGACCTGTCAGCGACGCCGACGTAGATCGTCTTGCTTCCGGCCGGGCCGTACGTCACGAAGGAGATGCCCGCGCCGCTCCCCGCCCCGTCCTTGACGGGGAACGAGGAGACCTGACTCCATGTCGCGCCGTGGTCGCTGCTCCGCCACAGGCCGTTCTTGCGGGTGCCGAGGAGCAGGGTGCCGTTGTTCGCGGGGTCGATCACCAGGCGTTCGCCCGCCCCGCGGCCGTCCTCGTTGGCGCCCAGCTTGAAGGGCAGATCGGTGCGCTGGAAGGTGCGGCCCCGGTCGGTGGAGCGCAGGATCGCGCCGTTGCCCGCCCAGCTGTTGGTGTAGGTGCCCGCCCCGAGGTAGAGCCGGTCGGGGTCGACGGGGTCGGTGGCCAGCGAATCGATGCCCAGCAGGTTCCAGTCCTTCTCGCCGACCCAGTCGGTGAGCGGGATCCACTGCTCGGCCGCGGCGTCCCAGCGGTAGGCGCCGCCCATGTCGGTGCGCGCGTACAGCAGGCCCTTCTCGCGGGGGTTGAACACCAGCCCGGTGACGTAACCGCCGCCCACCACCTGGGCGTTGTTCCACACATACGGTCCGGTCGCGGTCGTCTGGGTCTTGGCCGTTTTCACCAGCTTCCACTGCTGGTTGGTGCTGCGCTTGCCGTGGTACTGGATGACCGCCGCGCCGTCGGCCGTGGACTCTCCGAAGACGTCCAGGACCCGGCCGCTCCTGCGGGAGGTGAAGGTGACGGCGTCGGACCCGCTCACATCGTCGATCCGCCACTCCTGGGACGTGGAAGAGCTGTCGGTCTGCTGCTCTGCGGCGGTCGCCTGGGCGGTCGAATCGCCCGCTATGCCCAGCACTTTGCCGCTGTTGCGGTTCACCAGCTCGTAGTAACCGTCCCCGGTGGGTCTCAGCTTCCACTGCTGATTGGCGGTGTTCTGGTCGGTCCACTGCTGGACACGGGTGCCGTCGGCGGTGGAGAAGCCGTTGACGTCCAGCACCTTGCCGCTGCGCACGGAAACCAGCCGGTAGTAGGCATCGCCGTCGACCGTCGCGGCTTGTGAGTCCTCCTGCACGAACAGGAGATACGGCACGACGATGGCGGGGACGCCGAGCAGCAGGCTGGTCGCGGTCCAGCGACGACGGTGACGCCCGCGGCGCCCGCCGTTCGTGGGGTTCTTCATGGGGGGTGTTCTCCTTGCATGCCACCAGAGGAAGTGGATCCAGCTACCGGAACGGCCGGATCCGACTCCTTGTGGTAACAGGCCCCGCAAAGGGTTGCCTTGAGCCGGGAACTTCTTTCAAGTCACCTATGGGCCGTCCGCGAGTTCGCCGCCGGCTACCCGAACGCGCCCGGATGATCTGTGGGAGTCGGCCATGGAACACCACCGACAAGCCCACAACGTGCGGTACCGGGCCCTACAAGTCGGCCCGGGCCCCGGTCCATTGATCCAAGGCACAGGCTTCGGCCGCATACCCTTGCCGACGCCAAGGTGCGGCGCCGTACGCGGCGGATCGCTCCCCTGAGGAGGTTGGAATGGGGCTCATGGATGCGGACCACGCGGGGCTGGTTGTCGCGGCGCAGGCCGGTGACGAGCGGGCGCGCGAGGAGCTGATCGCCGCGTACCTGCCGTTGCTCTACAACATCGTCGGGCGGGCGCTGAGCGGACATGCCGACGTCGACGACGTCGTCCAGGAAACCCTGCTGCGCGTGGTGCGCGACCTGCCTGCCCTGCGTGCCCCGGAGAGCTTCCGGTCCTGGCTGGTGTCGATCACGCTCCGCCAGATCAATACCCACTGGCACCGGCAACGCGCCTTCGCCGGCCGGACCACGGTCATCGACGAGGCACTCCAGATACCGGACGCCGACGCCGAACCTGAGGACCTGACGATCCTGCGTCTGCATGTGTCGGACGAGCGCCGTCAGGTTGTCGAAGCCGGCCGGTGGCTCGACCCGGACCATCGGGTGCTGCTGTCGCTGTGGTGGCAGGAACGCGCCGGCTCGCTGAGCCGTGACGACATCGCCGCCGCGACGGGGCTCACTGTCGCCCACGTCGGAGTACGCCTGCAACGCATGCGCGAGCAGCTGGAACTGAGCCGGACGATCGTCGCCGCGCTGGAGGCCGATCCGCGCTGTCCGCAGTTGGACGAGACCGTCGTCGGCTGGGACGGTCTGCGTACGTCCGTGTGGCGCAAGCGGATCGCGCGGCACACCCGCGGCTGCCCGGTCTGCATGGCGACGACGACAGAACGGGTTCCGGCCGAACTGCTGCTCCTCAGCCTCGCGTCGCTGGCCGTCCCGGCCGGCCTCGTCGCCGCGCTGGCCGCCAAGGGTCTGTTGTCGGGTACGGCCGCGAGTGCCGCCGGGCTGGCCACGGCACCCGTCGCCGTCGGCACGGCGACGGTGGGAGGCGGTCTGCACAGCTCGCTGATCGGCAAGCTCTTCGCGGTCACCGCTCATCCGGTGGCGAGCCTCGCCACCGGCGCTGTGCTCATCGCCGGGACCGCCACCTACGCGACCTGGCCCGAACCGGCGCACCGGGTGCCCGGCGTCATCGCCGCTCCTACGGTCGGCAACCCCACGCCGATCCCGTCGAGCACCACCACGTCGGCCGGACCGTCCCCGGTGAGTCCGTCCCCCGTCGCAGGCACTGTTCCGCTGGGCGCACAGTCGCTGGAGTCCGTGGACGAGCCCGCCCTGTACCTCACGTATGCCGACGACTTCGCGACGCTCGGCCGAGTCTTCGCGTCCAGCAGCGCGCAGACACGGCAGCGGGTCACCTTCACGGTCATCGGGGGGCTGGCCGACACACGGTGCGTCACCTTCCGCGCCGCCGACGGCCGCTATCTGCGCCATCGTGACCTGCGGCTACGGCTGAGCACCAACGACGGCAGCGAACTGTTCCGTGAAGACGCCACCTTCTGTCCGCACCCCGGGTCGGTCGCCGGGTCGGTAACCCTGCACGCGCACAACTACCCCGGATCGGCCCTCCGCCACCGCGACGGTGGCATCTGGCTCGATGGCTCCGACGGCACTCAGGCCTTCGCCGGCCAGGCTTCCTTCATCATGCGCAGGGCCTGGGCCACCGCTCCCTGAGCATGTTGGACCGAGTCGCGCAGTGACAGCTGGTGATCCTGCACCACGATCCTGCACCACGCCGTTCCCAACCCGGCAGTGAGCCGAGTGCTGCGCCGAATCCAGCTTCGATCCGCATGCATCGACGGCTGCCTCGCCGTGACCGGCCTGAAGGCTGATCACCGCTGGGCGGCGCGCCCCTTCCCCAGCGACGACCAGACCGCGGGGCTTGGCATAACGCTTTTTGCCTGCGAGATGCAGCACTGAGCAATCGTCCGGACGGCGCGACTTTTCTGTTACGAGACCGCGAGTTCGGAGGCCTCCACTTTCGTGGGGTGCCTTCCCGCCGCTCACCATGACGTGTCGGCGTGGGAGGTTCCCCGACTTCCCCCGTTGACGTATCCCCTGAAGAAAGCCCCTCCCATGACGCGACACACCCACGACCCCCGGGCGACCGGTACGCAGGAACGGCGCCACGTCCTGCACCGCACCCACCCCGCGGCGGATCAGGCCGTACCGGCCGATGCGCGCACGATCACGGCACCCAGGGCGACCCGCGACCCCCGAGGAGAATCATGAAGGGCCTGCACCGGCTCCGCCGGCGTCGCCGAACACTGACGGTAGGACTGTCGGCCGCGGCGATGGTGGCCGGTGTCGTGACGCTCCTCCCCAGCTCCGCCGGAGCCGCGAACCTGGGTACGCAGGCGGCCCCCTCGGGCAGGTACTTCGGCACCGCTGTGGCCGCCGGCAGGCTCGGCGACTCGACGTACGCCAACATCCTGGACCGGGAGTTCAACATGATCACCCCGGAGAACGAGATGAAGTGGGACGCCATCGAACCGTCCCGCGGCCATTTCGACTTCGGCCCCGCCGACCGGATCGTCAGCCACGCGACCTCCCACGGGCAGCGGATGCGCGGGCACACTCTGGTGTGGCACTCCCAGTTGCCCCCCTGGGTCAGCGGCATCACCGACGCCGCCACGCTGCGCAGCGTGATGAACAACCACATCACCACCCAGATGACCCACTACAAGGGCAAGATCTACGCCTGGGACGTGGTCAACGAGGCGTTCGCCGACGGCTCCACCCAGCACCGCAGCTCGGTGTTCCAGAACGTGCTGGGCAACGGCTTCATCGAGGAAGCGTTCCGCACAGCCCGGGCGGCCGACTCCTCGGCCAAGCTCTGCTACAACGACTACAACATCGAGAACTGGTCGGACGCCAAGACCCAGGGCGTCTACAGCATGGTCAAGGACTTCAAGTCCCGCGGCGTGCCGATCGACTGCGTCGGTTTCCAGAGCCACTTCGGCACCAGCGGCCCGCCGTCCAGCTTCCAGACCACCTTGTCCAACTTCGCCGCCCTGGGCGTCGACGTCCAGATCACCGAGCTGGACATCGCCCAGGCGTCGTCCAGCCACTACGCCAACACGGTCAAAGCCTGCCTGTCCGTGGCCCGGTGCACCGGCATCACGGTATGGGGCATCCGTGACAGCGACTCCTGGCGCAGCGGCGACAGCCCCCTGCTGTTCGACAACAACGGCAAACCCAAGGCCGCCTACACCGCCGTCGTGAACGCCCTCAAGGCCACGGGCGGGACGACCGGCGGGACCCGTACCGGGGAGATCAAGGGCGCGACCTCCGGTCGTTGTATCGACATCAACGGCTCCACCACCGTCAACGGCACCCAGGCGCAGCTGTGGGACTGCAACGGACAGACCAACCAGCGCTGGACCTATACCTCCAGCAAGCAGCTGAAGATCTACGGCAACAAGTGCCTGGACGCTAGGGCCAAGGGCACCAGCAACGGCACCGCGGTGGTCATCTGGGACTGCAACGGCGGCGCCAACCAGCAGTGGGACATCAACACCAACGGCACGATCGCCGGCGTCCAGTCCGGGCTGTGCCTCGACGCCGTCGGCGCGGCCACCGCCAACGGCACCAAGATCCAGCTGTACTCCTGCTGGTCCGGCAGCAACCAGCAGTGGACCGGCCTGTCCGGGACGTCGACCCCGACAACGCCCGCGCCGACGGGCGGCACGTGCGCTCTTCCGTCGACGTACCGGTGGACGTCCACGGGGGCGTTGGCGCAGCCGGCGAACGGGTGGGCCTCGCTGAAGGACTTCACCAACGTGGTGCACAACGGCAAGCACCTGGTCTACGGGTCGAACGGGGCGGGATCGTCGTACGGCTCGATGATGTTCAGCCCCTTCACGAACTGGCCGGACATGGCGTCGGCCGGCCAGACCGGGATGAGCCAGGCCGCGGTGGCGCCCACGCTGTTCTACTTCGCGCCCAAGAACATCTGGGTGCTGGCCTACCAGTGGGGTGCGTGGCCCTTCATCTACCGCACGTCGAGCGACCCCACCAACCCCAACGGCTGGTCCTCGCCGCAGCCGCTGTTCACCGGCAGCATCCCCAACTCCAGCACCGGCCCGATCGACCAGACCCTGATCGCTGACGGCCAGAACATGTACCTGTTCTTCGCCGGTGACAACGGCAACATCTACCGGGCGAGCATGCCGATCGGGAACTTCCCCGGCAACTTCGGCTCGTCGTACACGACGGTCATGAGCGACTCCAAGGACAACCTGTTCGAGGCTCCGCAGGTCTACAAGGTGCAGGGCCAGAACCAGTACCTCATGATCGTTGAGGCGATGGGCGCGAAGGGGCGCTACTTCCGCTCGTTCACGGCCTCCAGCCTGAGCGGTTCGTGGACCCCGCAGGCCGCCGGCGAAAGCAACCCCTTCGCGGGCAAGGCCAACAGCGGTGCCACCTGGACCAACGACATCAGCCACGGTGACCTGGTCCGCAACAACCCCGACCAGACCATGACCATCGACCCCTGCAACCTGCAGTTCCTCTACCAGGGCAAGTCCCCCACCGCGGGCGGCCCCTACGACCAACTGCCCTACCGGCCGGGTGTCCTCACCCTGCAGCGCTGACCTGCCCGGCCCCCTGTGATCGCGATTCGGGGCGGCCTGCCAGCGCGGAGACGAGCGGTTTAGGGCACGGGCAGCTCCACCTGCTGACCGATACTCACCGCCTCGAGGAACCCCAGCCGTGCGTCGGCTGGGGTTCCTCTCTCTTGTGGACTTTCATCGCGGGTACGGACCGAAGCGCTACGACGCCACCGTGCGGCGTCGAGCTGTTGGTCGGTCCAGCGGCGCGCGGCGCAATGGAACGGCTCTCCGCCCACGACGCGCAGTCCGTTCCCGATCCCCGTCCAGTGAGCGGGCCGGTACGGGACGCAGCTGCCCGGCCGCCCCGGAGGACCCGCCGCGCGCCCGCTTCCTCGTCATCCCCGGTGGGAACCGTCGGCAACCTTTTCGCATCCTGCGGCAACCAAGCAGTGGACCTCGACTCGAATCTTCGAACGGACGGACATGCAGACTGCACGGCAGGCCGCGCGGCAGCGCAGGCGTAGACACAGGCTGATGGTGGGAACGACGGCGCTGACCGCCGCGGGCATCCTCGTCTGCCTGGTGACGGCCATGCTTCCCGGCCCCGGCCCCAAGGCCGAGGCGGGGGCCGACGTGGCGGCCCCTGCCGCCACCCAGGCGGGAACCATGCCCTCGACCCCGACGAGCCCCTCCACCTCGACGAGCCCCGCGCCCCCGACGGACAGCTCGCATGCCGCGGCAACGGCGACCGCGGCCGTCGGTACGACCACGGCGGCGCCACCGCCTTCGGCGAAGGCGACTCCGCAGGCGGCGTCCAGCACGGCACCGTCGGCAGGCCGCATCCAGCCCGGGACCACCTATAAGGGCGTTGCCACCGCCTACGCCGCCGGCGACGGCAACGGCGCCTGCCTGTTCGGCCCGAGCGACGACCTCATGATCGCGGCGATGAACACCACCGACTACGAGTCGTCCAGGGCGTGCGGAGCTTACGTGCGCGTCCGCGCCGCGAGCGGCGCCTCGATCACGGTCCGGATCACCAACGAGTGCCCGCTGCCCTGCGCACCCGGGCAACTGGACCTCAGCGAACAGGCCTTCGCGAAACTGGCCGATCCCAAGCTCGGCCGTATCCCGATCACCTGGAGCCTGCTGAGCCCCCAGACGTCCGGCACGATCTCCGTCCGATACAAGACCGGATCCAGTCCCCACTGGTGCGGCATCCAGGTGATCGACCACCGGAACCCGGTCGCAGGGCTGGAGGTACGGACCACCAAGGGCTGGCGGAGACTGCCTCGTACCGACTACAACCACTTCCTCTCCGCCGACGGCAGCGGGTGCGGCGGCGCGATGAGGATCACCGACATCTACGGGGAGCAGCTGACGGTCGACGGGACCGCGTTGCTGCCGAACGTCGCACAACCGACCCGGGTCCAGTTCGCCCCGCACTGACACCGCACCGCGGCCGGGTGGCGGCCGGGATACCGCCGCATCGGAGCGCCCTGGGTGTACCGGCCACTGTTACGCTGCGCGCCGGATGTTGACGCACACATTTGCGGAGGGGGCGACCGAGGGACATGGTCCTCGATGACGCGTCCGCGGAGTTCCACGACTTCTTCGAACGCCACTACGCCGAACTCGCCCGGTTCGCCCATCTCCTGACGGGCGAGGCGGACGGTGCCGACGATCTGGCCGCGGACGCCCTGATCGCACTGTGGCAGCGCTGGGACCGGCTGCGCCAGGCCGAGTACCCACTCGCCTACGCGCGTGGAGTGGTCGCCAACCTGGCACGGTCACGGATCCGCAGCGCGGTTCGCGAGCGCCGCCGGATCGCCCTGTTCTGGTCCCGCGGCGCGGAGCCGTTGGACGGTCCGGACGCGGCCGCCGTGGTGGACGTGCGCACTGCTCTCGCCCGGTTGCCGTTCCGGAAGCGGGCATGCGTGGTCCTGCGGCACGCCTTCGACCTGTCGGAGAAGGACACCGCTGTGGCGCTCGGAATATCGGTCGGTACGGTGAAGAGCCAGACCTCGAAGGGGATGGCCGAACTGGAACGGATGCTGGGCAGCACAGGAGCAGCCGGGGAACTGTTGGCGGGGAGGAGGAGCCGTTGAACGAGGAGCTCACCGGGCGGCTGCGCGCAGCCGCCGAGGCCCACCGGCCCGACCGCGCCCGGATCCTGGCACGCGTGGAACGCGGCATGTCCGGCGCCCCCGCCGGCCCCCGCGAGTCATCAGGCACGAGGCCCTGGCCCGGGGTCGCGCTCGCCTCCCTCGCCGCGGTCGGCATTCTGGCGGTCGGTGGTTTCGCCGTCGCAGCCATCGTCCAGTCCCCGCCGGCCCGGCCGGACATCCCGGCCACCCCCGCCGCGCCGTCCGCGCCGTCCGCGCCCGGGACTCCCCACCCGACGCCGTCGGCGCCCACCACCGGTAGCCCGACCGCGCGGGAGCGCCCGTCCTCGACGAGCCCCAGCCCTGCGACGTCAGGCAGCGCGGGCCCGGCCCGGCCCGGCAGCGCGCACGTCCAGGACGGGCCCCTGTGGTCGGCCGGCTCCTTGGACGCGGGCAGCAACACCTACTGGGCGCAGAGCAACATCACCCTCAAGACCACCCAGCCGCTCACCGCACTCACCATGGAACTACGCATCACCCAGACCGGCGGAGTGCAGAGCACCGGCAGCTGGCGGACGCTGCCCGCCGACGACTTCACCGTCACCGTGCAGCACGAGGGCGGAGCAGTGGTCTACCGCTGGACTCTCAAGCCGGGCCGCACGGTCCCGGCCGGACAGCATGTCTTCGCCGGCCAGTACAACCACGCCGCCGGCGAGCGCGAGGCCGGGCACGACGGCTACCGCGTCGACGCCAACGGTCCCCGCGGCGCCCTCTCGGTCTGGGGCGGCTTCACCCCGACACGATGAGGCCGTGCCCGTAGCCGGGTCGAAGCCACCCACGCACCTGCGCGCCGCCCGCCTCACCCTCGCCGAGCGCTGTGTGGTCCCGCTTCCCTGGCCCGTGGTCGGCCGGCTCCTGGAGGGTGAGGTCAAGGTGGAGTGGTACAGCCCGCACCCGGAGTCCCGCGGGGACGCCGAACGGCTGGCGGAGGCCGTCGTAGGACTTGCCTTCGACGGCCTCCGCACCGCGGTGTAGCGGCTTCGCGGGGAGCTGCTAGCCGATCTGGGCGTAGTTGTGGTACCCGTCGAAGCGCGGCACCCAGATGGTGGGCCAGGGCACACCGGAGACGTTGCAGGCGCCGAACACCACGGGCGAGCGGCGGCCGGTGTCGTTCAGGCAGAGCCCGGTGCCCACCTCCTTGATCTCCCAGTGGTCGCCCTTCTCACCGCCCTGGAAGATCCACGTGAAGGTGGCGCAGCCCCAGCCGTTGGCCTGGATGAGGGAAGCGCCGTTGTAGACCGATCCGCCCTGTGCGCCGAGGCAGTACGCGCCGCCCCAGGTGCCGATCATGAAGTTGCCGTTGCCCACGCTGTGGAAGGTGAAGCGCTGGTGCAGCGCGCCCTTGCAGTCGTACCGCTGGATGATGGCACCGGCGCTGGTGGACTCGCCCCGGATGTCGAGGCACTGCCAGCTGTACCCGGCCCGCACTTCGTAGATGGGCGCGTTGTACGGGGTGGTGCTGTAGCGGATGGTCGGGTTCTCCGCGGCCTGCGCGGACGCGGGCAGCAGCATGACGAACAACGCCGTGAGAGCGGCTATGACCCCGCTGCCGAACCGGCGGAATTTTTGCGCCACGTTCCCTCCTGACTGGAAACAAGTGACCGGGGACGAGCTTGACGCCGGAGAAGCTACCGAGATCCACTGAGCCTCCGGTACCCACCCTTTCAGGGGGGTGTGTTCACTGCGGAGGCTGTGGTGAGGGTGGGCTCGGGTCTGCAGCGTGCCCAGCGGTTCATGATGCTGGCGACCGTCCTGTACCGGGCCAGCCACCTGACGGCGGGCTTCGCGGCCGTGCTGCGGAAGGCGCCGGGCGAGGTCCTCCCCTGGGCGGTGTTGGGCGGAATCCTCGCGTTCAGTGCGTGGCTGTACGGGAACGCGTACGCACGGGGCTGGTTCGACCGGCGCTGGGTGTGGGCCGACGTGCTGGTGACCGGGTGCTCGGGGCCGCTGCTGGTGTGCCTGGCGACCGGTGCGCGGTCGGGCGGCGGCTGGGTGCCCGGGGGCGCCGAAGTGGCCTTGTACGGATGGCTGTTCCTGCTGGGCGGGTCGGTGAGCGCGGCGGCGGGCGTCGCTCTGGCGCCGCGACCGGCCGTGGGGGCCGTACTGCTCCTGCTCGGCACCACGCTGGCCGCGTACCTGTGGGTGATCGGGCCGGAGGCGGCTCCGGGGTCCGCGCTCGTCGGGCACCTCAACTCGGTGGTCTCTTCGGCCGTGATGGCCAGGGTTTTCTGGTGGTACCTGCGCCGCCAGGGCACCCAGCTGGACGAGGCCAAGGCGCGGGCACTGACCGCCGAGGCCGCGCGGGCCCGGCAGGCGGAGCGGATCGCGCACCACCGGGCCCTGCACGACACCGTGCTGGCCACGCTGACCACCATCGCCGCCGGCCGGCTGGACGCCAACGCGCCCCTGGTGCGCGAGCGGTGCGCCCGCGAGGCCGCGTACCTGCGGCGGCTGATCCAGCGCGAGGACGACCCGGAGGCGGCCGGTGCGGAGGCCGCCGAGGTGGCCGTCGGGACCGCGCTGGAGGAGGCGGTGCACTCGGCCGAGTGCCTGGGCCTGAAGGTCACCGCCCAGTACCACGAACTGCCGGCGGTGCCCGGCCCCGTGGCCACCGCCCTCGCGGCCGCCGTGTCCGAGGCCCTGAACAACGTACGGTGCCACGCCGCGACCGGACAGGCCTTCCTGACGGCCGTCGGGGTGGGCGAGGGCGTGTCCGTCACGGTGGTGGACCGGGGCGCCGGCTTCGACCCGAGAGCCCCGGGGGGCGGCACGCCGGACGGGTCCGGGTCCGGGACCGGGCTGCGGCGCTCCATCCACGCCCGGCTGGCCGAGATAGGCGGACAGTCAGAGGTCGACAGCGCCCCCGGCGAGGGCACCAGCGTGCAGCTGCGGTGGCCCGCGTGATCACCGTGGCCGTGGTGGACGACGACCGGATGCTGCGCGAGGGCCTGCGCTCCTGGCTGGCCGGGGTGGAGCGGTTACGGCTGCTGGCCGCGGTGGAGACGGTGGACGAGCTGCTCGCGGTGGGCGGCCGGCCCGCCGACGTGGTGCTGCTCGACCTGGTGCTGCGCGACGGCTCCGTCCCCGAGGAGAACGTTCGGCGGCTGTGTGCGGCGGGCAGCCGGGTGCTGGTGATCAGTACGGTCGCGGACCGCGCCCGGATCGTCGGGACGGTGGCGGCCGGGGCGGACGGCTACCTCACCAAGGACCATTCCCTGGAGACGCTGGTGGGCGCCGTGGAGGCGGTGGCCGGGGGCGGTACGGCGCACTCCGTCGAGCTGGCCTTCGCCTGGGCGCACGACACCGGCCCGGCCCGGCCGCAGCTGGCGCCGCGCGAGCTCCAGGTCCTGCTCGACTACGCTTCCGGGCTCACCCTGAAGGCCACCGCGAGGCGGGCGGGCGTCAGTCCTAACACCGCCAAGTACTACCTGGACCGGGTCAAGGAGAAGTACCAGCGGGCCGGTCGCCCGACGTACACGAAGATCGACCTGGCCCTGCGGGTGCGGGAGGACGGGCTGAGCCCTCAGGACCGCCCCCGGCACAGCCCTTAGCCCCGATGCCGCTGACCTGGGCCCGCAAACCCCCAGGTCGCAACCATGCCGCCCATCCCATCCCTGAACGACACACCGGCCCGGCTCTGGGGGTTGCCGCCCCCGCCCAGCCCGGCCGGAAGCTGGAGCACTGCTTGCGCCACCAGGCGATGCCCCACACCTCCACCCAGCGCCCGCGCACCGAGAAGGAGGTGACCCTTCCCGACACGTTCCTCACCGTGGAGCAGACGGTCGAACGCTTAGGCACCGGCGTGCGCTTCATCCGGCGCTCATCCAGGAACGCCGCATCGGCTACGCCAAGTTCGGCAAGCACGTCCGCATCGCTGACAGCGTGCTGGCCGCGTACATCGACGCGAGCACCGTCCCCACCCTCCGTGAAGCGCGTTCCCGCTTCGGGAAGGCGGCCTGATGGCGGCACGCAAGCCGCGGCGGCGGCGCGAATTCGGTACCACCAGCCAGCTCCCGTCCGGCCCTTGGCAGGCGCGCTACTGGGCGCCCGACAGCAGTCGTCGAACGGCCCCGGAGACCTTCGCGACAAAGACGACGCGCAGGATTGGCTCACCCTCACCAAGGCGGACATCCAGCGCAACCACTGGACCGACCCCGACGTGGGCAAGGTCAATTTCGAGGATTACGCGCTCAAGTGGGTGGACGAGCAGGGCCTCGCCGCCACCACGGACGAGCTGTACCGCCGGCTCCTGCGCCTGCACGTCCTCCCCGGCTCCGGTGACCTCGACCTTGACGCGATCACCCCGCCGATCGTGCGGACCTGGCGGGCCGAGCGCCTGGCCGCCCCTCGGGCCACGACGGTCGCCAAGTCCTACCGGCTGCTGAAGGCCATCATGGAGACGGCGACCGACGACGAGCTGATCCGCCGCAACCCGTGCCGCATCAGGGGCGCGGGAAGCGAGCAGGCCAAGGAGCGCTCGACCGCGACCGTCGCCCAGGTCGGCGCCCTCGCCGAAGCCATGGGCCCGCGCTGGCGGCTGATGGTCTACTTGTGCGCCCACGGCCCGATGCGCCCGGAGGAGCAGGCGGCCCTGCGGCGGACCTCGGTCACCCTCGATCCCCTCGTCGTACGGATCACCGAGGCCGCCCCGGAACTGAACACCGGCCGCCGCGTCGGGGGCGACACCAAGTCGGCGGCGGGCGTCCGCACCATCCACCTGCCGGCCTTCCTCTACATGGAGGTCAAGCGGCGCCGTGCTGTGTCGAGAGGAACCTGGCGCTCAGACACACCTCCATGCGTCGAGGAAGGCTTTCCGCTCAGCCGGATCAGCTGATTTGTGGTCCGCGTGCAGGACCCGCCAGGCGGTGAGTTCGAGGTCGCGGAGCCACAGCTCGCCGATGACCTGCGTCTTGAGGTCGGGGAGGTGGTCGGATTCGGCGAGCGCCTGGCCGATTACCTCTCCGGCTGCGACGCGCTGGGGCGGGGTCATCTCGTCGACAGCCGAGAGGATCTGACCGGCCAGACCGGTGCCTTCTCCGGCCAGCGAACTCAGCACGAACGTTTTGATGTTGGCGGGCAGCAGGTAGAGGGAGCCTGAGGTCCTCCACAGGTCCGACCAGAAGCGTTCTCCGGCCTCGGTGGGAGCGGGGAGCGCGGCCAGCAGTCCGAGGAGGTGCGCGGTGGCCGCGTACCCATCGGAGTGGGCGGATGCGACGACGGCGATGTCGGCGACGCGCTCCACGTCGATTCGGCCCGCTTCGAGGCGTGGGTCCAGTCCCAGTCGCTGTACCAGCTGGTGGGAAAGGGGGGCGGATGCGTGGGAGCGGAACTCGGGAAGCATCGGCGGTCCTTGAACGTAGGAGAGCGGAGAGGCCCGTTCGGAAGCCCTGATCGTTCCCATGGCCCGCCGACTTACACGACTTCCACGGCCCCAGTTGGCGGCAGGCCTCCAGGACCGGAACCATGGACGGCTGAACAGACCGTGTCCGACGGTGCCGGCCCGGTGGTCCGAGGCAGGCCTCGGGCAATGCTCCTGCGGGCAGGCTCCTAACATGAGCACGTGGTTGCCACTGACGCCCAGCAGCCCGAAGCAGGAAGGGAAGCAGTGTCCCGCGACGACGTCGAAACCGGCGGTGCGTCTTCCGCACCGACGGCCGGAGGATGCGAGGCAAGTGGTCCTCCCTCCGGATCGCACCGTGACAAGGCCGCCGAGGACTCCCACCCGGTTGCCGACCTGGTCGAGCGAGCGGCCGATCTGGTGGAGCCGATCAAGCCGAAGCTACGAGGCTGGCTTCACGCCGGAATGGTCCCCGCATCGCTGGCCGCGGGCATCGTCCTCATCTGCCTGGCGGGGACACCGCACGCCACCCTGGCCTGCACCGTGTACTCCGTCACCGCGTGGATGCTGTTCGGGACGAGCGCCGTCTACCACCTCGGCACATGGGGACCACTCGGTGAGGCCGTTCTGCGTCGCCTCGACCACGCCAACATCTTCCTGATCATCGCCGGCACCTGTACCCCGCTTGCCGTGCTCCTTCTCCCCCCTGACCAGCGGTCCGTCCTGCTGTGGATCGTGTGGACGGGCGCTCTGGCCGGCATCGCCTTCCGTGGCCTGTGGGTCAGAGCTCCCCGCTGGCTGTACACCCCCTGCTACCTGGCCCTGGGCTGGGCACCGGTGCGATACCTGCCCGACTTCCTGGACAGGGGTGGGGCGTCCGTACTCGCCTTGATCGTGACCGGCGGGCTTCTCTACAGTGCGGGCGCGGTTGTCTACGCCCTTCAGCGCCCCGACCCCTCGCCCCGCTGGTTCGGCTTCCACGAGGTCTTCCACGCCCTGACCGTGGCAGCCTTCACCGCGCACTACATCGCCATCTCCTTCACCGTCTACTGAGCACGGCGATGTTCTGCCCGGGGGCTGCTGTCGCCCTGGGGCGGGTGCGTGGCCGGCTGGCTTCGGGTCAGGGTGCGAGGGGACGGCGGAGGGAGAGGTAGTAGTTGCCGACGGCGGACAGATAGCGGGGGTCATCCGTTTCGCTGTCGGTGGTGAACTGGGGAGCGGCTTTGATCTCTTCCCGGGTCCCTGACACCTTTACCGTCCGTGTTTCGGTGTCGATGCCGGCGACGGCGCCGGCCGGGATCAGGATGCTCTTGCCGAACACCCACACGCCGGTGTCGACGACCAGGTGTTGCATGCCGGGATGGTCCTGCTGTCGGTCCACGTGCCCGATGGTTCCGTCAGCCGCTTCAACCGTGAACCCCACCAGTGACTGCCGGGAGGTGTAGCCGCTGTCCTGCGCGTACATCCACACACCGCTCACAACCCCGTCTCCTCATTCTCGGCTCTAAGGCGGCGGCCACGGCCACACCGCCGGCTTGACTCGTCCATCCCCATGCCCCGGTGCGTGCCTCGCAACCGGGTCCTCAGAGGATTCCGGGCGTGCGCGCTATGCCGGTGGCCGGGCGGCGTCCCCGAGTGGGGCCGATGTCTGCTGTTCGGGTGAACCAGTCAGGCAGCGCGGCCTGCACGGGCAGCAGCGGCCACCTGGTGTGCGGGTCCTCGGGCAGGGTTGAGGACGGTCGGCCCCGCGGGTTTCTCGGATCTGTGCCGGCCGTGGTCACAGGCTGCGACCGCAGATGGGATGGCTTCGACGAGGCAGTGGGGGCCGACCGTAAGGCCTCGGGCGCTCGGACAGAGCGTCGGGGAGCAGTTCTCGTGGAGGGGCCGGTCCCACGGTGTCGGAGGAGGAGAGGAGCGGTCATGCCCCCAACCGAGGAGCGAGATCCAGGCGCCCAGCAGCGGCGCGCCGGCGGCGAGGAGTTGGTGGGAATGGACCTTGCGGGCGTGCTCGCGGCAGCGGAATCCGCCTCCCCCGTCCAGTCACTGGACGTCGTCGCACGGATGCTCAGGGACCGCCTGAACGCTGCTGCGGTTTCGTTCCTGATCGTCGACTTCACCGGGTCGTCAGTGGTGCGGCTCGGGGCAGCGAACGTCGAGTCCGACGAGCCCCCTGAGCGCGTCGCTCTGCCCGGCACCCTCTACGCGGACGTGTTGCGCACACAGCGGCTGGCCCTCCAGCGAGAGGGCAACAGTTTGGTCAGGGTCGTGGCGCCCGTCACCAACCGCGGCGACGCCATCGGCCTGCTCGAACTCTTTCTACCGGATCGCCCCGACGAAGACGCGATGAGTCAGATCGGTGCGACCGCGCATGCCTTGGCCTACATCGTCATCGCGAACCGGGCCTTCACCGATGTCTACCAGTGGGGCCGTCGTACGCGCCCGCTGAACCTGGCGGCCGAGATCCAGCACCGGCTCCTTCCCGCCTCACTGGCATGTGAGGCGGCCCAGTTCACGGTCGCCGGAGCGCTGGAACCGGCGACGCACGTCGGCGGTGACACCTTCGACTACGTCGTAGACCGCGACACCATGCAGCTCTCCGTCACCGATGCCATGGGCCACGACGTGGAAGCCGCGCTGCTCGCCACCCTCGCAGTGGGCGCCCTTCGCAGGGCCAGGCGTGCCGGCGCCGAGCTCGAAGTACAGGCCTTGGAGGCCAACCGGGCCGTCATCGACCACGGCAGGCGGGGCTTCGTCACCGGGCAGCTGCTGCGCGTCAGCCTGCTCGACGGGACCACTCAGTTCGTCAACGCGGGGCATCCTTGGCCGCTGCTCCTGAGACAGGAGAGGGTTGAGGAGGTGGTTCCCGAGGTGGATCTCCCCTTCGGTATCCAGCTGCGTAGCCCCTACCGGGTGCAGCGGCTGGACTTGCAAGCGGGTGACCGCCTCGTGATGCTCACCGACGGCATGCTTGAGCGCCGCGCCGTGGAGGTCGACCTGCCCTCCCTGATCGTGCGCACGGGCGATCTCCACCCCCGCGAGGCCTCCCGCGCTCTGGTCGCGGAGATTCTTCACGCCCACGGCGGCCGTCTCCAGGACGACGCGACGGTCATGTGCCTGGACTGGCACGGTACCCACCAGGTCACACGCAGCGCTGACGCCGGGGCGGACCTGGCGGAGGCGTCCGCGCCCGAATAGCACTCTTTCGACGACCGAGGCCCGCTGATCCCGACGGGCACGCTCGGTTCACGCCGAGGGCGGCGGCGCGGATGATTCGGCGGCGCGGCGGTACTCGGCGTTGATGCGCTGGGCTTCCTCGAGCTGGTCCTCGAGGATGATGATGCGGCAAGCGGCCTCGATGGGGGTGCCCTGGTCGACGAGTTCCCGGGCGCGGGCTGCGATGCGCAGCTGGTAGCGGGAGTAGCGGCGGTGGCCGCCCTCGGAGCGGAGCGGGGTGATCAGGCGGGCCTCTCCGAGGGCGCGGAGGAAGCCCTGGGTGGTGCCGAGCATGTCTGCCGCCCGGCCCATGGTGTAGGCGGGGTAATCGTCGTCGTCGAGACGGCCGAACGAGTCGTCTGCTGTCATTGAACCTCTCTCATGGAACACATGGAGGGGCCCTGGTGCCGTACGGCACCAGGGCCCCGAAGGAACTACTACACCATCTGTCGGCCCTGATACTGCGCCGACCCTGTGTTTCCGCCGTCCCGACCGAGATGCTGCCGGGAGTGCGGGGATCGCGGTTGCTTGACCGGAGACCACCTCACTATCGATGTCCTGCGGTACCCGGGCTCAGACTTCCGCCCGGGCGATCCTGATGGTGCTCGGCTCCTCCGTTCGTCCCTCGGTGATCAACTGCTGGTACTGCTGGTACTGCTGGTACTGCTGGTACTGCTGGTACTGCGTACTGCTGGTGGCCTGATCCAGCGCCACTCTTCGGCAGCCAGCCCCGTTGCCCGTCCTGCGTCTGCTCTGGCTTAGAACCCCACTGCCGAACTTCCCGGTGCGCGCGCCCGCAGCCGACGCCTTCACCGAGGTGCTGCTCACTGACTTCACTGCTGGGTACTGCCACTGCGTTAACTGCGGTACTGCTCTCGGCGGCCCCTGATCACTGCGGGCCACCCGGTCCGGTCGTCAGCCCCGTCGCCGTCCTGCAACAACCCTGGCTTCGGAACTCCACCACCGAACCGTCCTGCGCACTGCAACTACGGGTACTGCTGCCCGGCAGTTCGTCTCTGCCAGGCCCTGCGGTCTCTCTGGGCTACGAGAGAAACCATAACCACGCCACCGCGCAATGTCTACTCCGGCCGTCATAGATTTTCGCGTGGCGGGTGAGGAGGTAATCGGTCCCGAACGCGCGGGCTCCCCGAAGCTGTCGAAGCGCAGCACAGGGAGCAGCTGGGGCGGTCAACTGTGAGGGCCTCATCGAGGGCCAGGACAATGGTCGAGACCCTCGCGGCGCACCGGGAACGGTGTCCTGGAGGATGGAAGATTCGTTCTGACGAACGTGACGGACGATCATTGGACGGACTCCAGCCGCGGTGCACAGGCCGGCAGCGGCAGGCGCAGAGCGGTTGACCGTCTTCCGGAACAAGCGCGCCGAAGGCCTTCCCGTAGCCCGGCACACGCCCGTGGCCGCATTCCCGGAGGAACCCCGGACCAGGGCACACCCCTGTACACGCAGCTTGCCGAGGAATGGGCTGCGTCCTGACCGAGCCGGCCTGACACGATCCCGGCTCGTCACCACCGCGCTCCGGCTCGCTGGCACGGTCACCTCCATGAGGCGCCGCGCGGACCGCTACAGCATCCGGGCCGGCTGGCCCATGGCCGAATGCTTCGCCCCGAGCGTCACCCTTGCCAGCCCGTCTGTTTCGGAGGGATCCCACCGGTCATACGGGGTGCTGTAAGACTTTTCCATCGAACAGGGAGTGATCAGCTGTGTCTGGTGAGCAGAAGGCCGAGGCGAAGGGCGAGCAGGCCAAGGGCAAGCTCAAGGAGACCGCTGGCAGCCTGACGGGCAATGAGCGGATGACCGCCGAGGGTCGCGCGGAGCAAGCCAAGGGCGATGCCCGCGAGGCCAAGGAAAAGATCAAGGACACCTTCAAGCACTGACCCCTCGGGTGCACGGGGCCGGGACCGCAGGAGCGGTCCCGGCCCCGTTGCATGTCCGCGCGCAGCCGGCTCCGGTCAGGCGGCGGCGTGCTGAGGCCGGCGCAGTTGCGCCTGTCCGAAGAGGAGTGCGTAGTCGTCGGGGAGTCGCTGGAGGACGCGGGCAAGGAGGTCGGGTCCGGCGAGCACGGTGACGGCGGCGAGTACGGCGCCGGTGTCCCAGCGGGCGATGGCCGGGCTCACGCCGGTTCGTTCGGCCAGGTCCTTGACGAAGCCCCAGCCGGTGAGCTGCTCGGTATCGGGGATCTGGGCGGTCAGGGTGAGGGCGGCTTCGACGGGCAGGCACTGGGCGAGGTCGACGCGCTCGTCACCGGTGACCTGCCGGCCGAGCGCGGTAAGAACGGTGCGGACGACTTCTTCCGCGCGTTCGCGGGTGGGGTAGGCGCCCTCGTAGCGGACGCGTTCCAGCATCTGGTCGAACGTCATGGCGGGGGTGGGACGGTCCGGTCGAGGCTGGTCGTACATGGTGCTGCGGTTGCCTTTCTCTTCGAAGGTTCGAGTTCCGGCCGTCGGCGCCGGTCAGGTGGGCTGGGGGTGGCCGAAGAGGAGGTCGTAGCCGGGCGGGAGCTGGAGCAGGACCTCGCGCATGAGGACGTCACCCGCCGCGGCGGCCACGGTGGACAAAACCGCGCCGATGTCCCACAGGGCTGTCTTCTCGGTGGCGCCTTCGATCCAGGCCGCGGTCGCGCGGACGAAGCGTTCGGGTGAGAGCGGTTCGGCAGCCTGCAGGGGATTGAGGAGGATCAGGGCGTACGTCTCGGGGAGCCGGGCGGCGAGCTCGGCCCGCACGGTGCCGACCAGGTGCGCGCCCAGTAGGGCCAGGACGACGCGGGCCGCCCGTTCGGCTTCCGGCAGGGTCGTGTACTCGCCGCGTTCCTGGACGTGGGCCAGGAACGCCTCCCTGCGTATCGACATCACGTCACCTCCGGGGAGGGGTGAAGGAGCGAGGGGTGCGGAGGGCGGAGTGTCGGAGGGGGATCGGTTCCCCGTCCTCCGCCGCGGTGGGGCTGGTCAGCCGGAGATCTGCTTGCGGCCGGGCTGGCCGCTGATGGCGATCTTGCGGGGCTTGGCGCGCTCGGCGATCGGGATGCGCAGGGTCAGGACACCCGCGTCGTGGTCGGCCTCGATGTGCTCGGTGTCGAGGGTGTCGGCCAGCATGATCTGGCGGGAGAAGACGCCCAGGGGCCGCTCGGAGAGCTCCATCTGCACTCCGTCGGACTTCTCCGTGGGCCGGCGCTCGGCCTTCACCGTCAGCATGTTCCGCTCGACGTCGATGTCGATCGCCTCGGTGCTCACGCCGGGGAGGTCGAAGGCGATCACGTACACGTCGCCCTGACGGTAGGCGTCCATCGGCATCACGGACGGCTTCGACCACGTCCCCGACGCACCCGACAGCTGCTGGACGATCCGGTCCATCTCGCGGAACGGGTCGGTGCGCATCAACATCGCGAAACACCTCCAGTTGGGTCAGGCAGAAACTGCCAATGCGCTTCAACGTGCATCCGTTGTAACATGTCATCGAAACGATGACAAGCAAGAGGTCATCTGGAGGATGACAAGCTCGGAGAGTGTCATGAATGAAGCCAGCCGGCCGGCCGCGCCGGTCCCTTTTCCCGCTGCGGCGACGGCTTTGCGGGCCATCGACCAGGCCGTGAGGCACGCGCAGCGTTCCTCTTCCGGAACGCCCCCGACCGAGCCGATAGGCGCGGGCCCGCACCCGGCTCTGGCCGCGCTGCTGATGCTGCGGGAGGTCCGTGAACAGCTCGCCGGCTGGGAGAGCGGCCTGATCGAAACAGCCCGGGGCCAGGGCGCGAGCTGGGCCGACCTCGCCGGACCCCTCGGGGTCGCGAGCCGTCAGGCCGCCGAACGCCGCTACCTGCGCCTGCGCCCCGGCAGGGCCGGAAGCACCGGCGAGGAACGCGTCCAGGCCACCCGCGACACACGTGCCGCAGACCGCGCCGTCACGGCCTGGGCCCGTGACAACGCGGCCGACCTGCGCCGGCTCGCCGGCCAGATAACCGCCCTCACCGACCTCCCCGACGCCGCCGCGGCGGCCGTCGGCGAACTGAACCGGGCCCTGGCCGACAACGACGCAGCCCGCCTCGTCCGGCCCCTGACCGACACCCGGCCTCACCTGCGCCCCGAGGACTCGGCTCTCGTCGATCACCTCGACGCGATGACCCGACACACCGCCCACCTCCGCCAGGACAGCCACGACCGGCGCGGCACCTGACCCGGAATTCGAAACGCACCGTGCCGACGCCGCGCAGTTGTTCGCGCGTGCGGGGCACCTGGTCGGGCCACGGCATGGACACAGATCAGGGCCGTGCAGCAACAGCTGCGCGGCCCTGATCCGGTACGCGTCGGATCCCGCCGATATCGCAGGCATCCGCTGTTCGGGTCGAGTGGTACGGGCTGCAGGGGCAGCCTTACGTGCCCGTCTCGGTGCCCCGCGGGTGGTGAAGGTCAGGCCGGGTTGATGTTCTCGGCCTGGGGGCCCTTCTGGCCCTGGGTGACGTCGAACGTCACGACCTGGCCCTCCTGGAGCTCACGGAAGCCCGAGGAGTTGATCGCGGAGTAGTGGGCGAATACGTCCGGGCCGCCGCCGTCCTGGGCGATGAAGCCGAAGCCCTTCTCCGCGTTGAACCACTTCACAGTTCCCGTAGCCATGTCTCGTGCCTTCCAGTCGATGGACGCCTCCCGCTTCATGCGGAAGGCGGAGGTGATCGCCCTGGTTCCTGCGGCACAGCACAGCAAAACGCCCACGCCGAACGCGTGGGCAGGGGGGAACTTCCGAACCACGACAGCTGACGCAGACGCTACACGCCGACAACGGGCTGTCACCAGAGGGAAACGAGCACGCGTCGCGACCCGACATGCACGGGTGGGCGTGCCCGCCGAGACCGGCGGGCACGCCCACCTCAGGCCGCTGTCCGTGGATGCACCTCGGCCGCTGCGCGACGGTACTCGGCGTTGACGCGCTGCGCTTCTTCGAGTCGGACTTCGAGCATCACGATCCGGCAGGCCGCCTCGATGGGGGTGCCGTGGTCGACGAGTTCGCGGGCGCGGGCGGCGATCCGCAGTTGGGAGCGGGAGTAGCGGCGGTGGCCGCCCTCGGAGCGGAGTGGGGTGATGAGGCGGGCTTCGCCGATGGCGCGGAGGAAGCTCTGGGTGGTGCCGAGCATCTCGGCGGCCCGGCCCATCGTGTAGGCGGGGTAACCGTCGTCGTCGAGACGGCCGAACGAATCGTCTGCTGTCATCGCACCTCACTGCGAAACAGGTAGGGAAAGGGGTCGGAACGCGGGGAGGGGCCCTGGTGCGTACGACACCAGGGCCCCGAAGGAACTGCTACACCATCTGCCGGCCCTAGTCCTGCGCCGGCCTACTGTTTCCGCGGACCCGTCCGAACGGGGACAGGCTGTGCGGGGATCGCGGTTGCTCGACCGGAGACCACCTCACTATCGATGTCCTGCGGTACCCGGACTCAAAACTTCCGCCCGGACGATCCTGATGGCGCCTCAACTCCTCCGTTCTTCCCTCGGTGATCAACTGCTTACCAAACGGGAGAGACTGCGAACTGCGGGTTACTGCGCTTACTGCTGTACTGCGGGAACTGCATTCACTGCGGTACTGCTGATACTGCGTACTGCTGGTGGCCTGATCCAGCGCCACTCTTCGGCAGCCAGCCCCGTTGCCCGTCCTGCGTCTGCTCTGGCTTAGAACCCCACTGCCGAACTTCCCGGTGCGCGCGCCCGCAGCCGACGCCTTCACCGAGGTGCTGCTCACTGACTTCACTGCTGGGTACTGCGCACTGCACTCTTCACTGCTGGGTACTGCGAACTGCACTTACGGGTACTGCACTGCGTTAACTGCGGTACTGCTCTCGGCGGCCCCTGATCACTGCGGGCCACCCGGTCCGGTCGTCAGCCCCGTCGCCGTCCTGCAACAACCCTGGCTTCGGAACTCCACCACCGCACCGTCCTGCGAACTGCGGGTACTGCTGCCTGGCAGTTCGTCTCTGCCAGGCCCTGCGGTCTCTCTGGGCTACGAGAGAAACCATAACCACGCCACCGCGCAATGTCTACTCTGGCCGTCATAGATTTTCGTGCCCGCCGAGGGGAGCTAGACCTTCACGGTCGGTCCAGGATGCGCAGCAGGTCAGGGGCTCGGGAGGGTCGCAGCCGAGCGGGTGGGGTCCCCCACGTCTCGTCGACTGACGGCCCACGCGGAGAGCCTCGAGGGGGCCGTCCACGACTCCAGCCCGCACGCGCCGCGTATGCGCACCCCTGACCTGTACGGCGGTACCGGTGGATTCGGCTGGCCCATGGTCAACCGCCTTGCCCGAGCGACCGCTGTCACCCGTCGGGCCTCCGGCGGGAAGACGGTGAGTGCTCTTCTCGACCGGTACGTCCTCCCGGTCGAGAGAACGGGACGACCGGTGCATAAAATCGGCTCCCATGTCGAAGCCTGACGAGCTGCTCGTTGACGTTGCCACCCTGGTGGAGTCCGGGCAGAGCAATCAGATGTCCCTGACCGTGGTCACCGCTGGCGCTGTCATCACCGGTCGGCTGGCACCCGAAGCCGTGTGGAGGCAGCGGGTGTCGGAGGTCCTGACGGACTCCGCCCGCCTGGGCGAGTTCGCCGCCATCTTCACCACCACGACACCCCAAGAGGGGCCGCCCACCCATCTGCACTTCCATGTGGCCCGCATCCTTCAGGGCACGGTGGGGATCCCGGAGACGGGCGGGATGTACCGCGTCTCGATCGCGGACGTCAGCGCCTGGACCATGGGCGACTTCAGCTACTCCGACCACTGACCCGGATTCGCGTAACCCCCGGTATGCGGGAGGGCCCGACCGGCACGTGCCGGTCGGGCCCTCCTCGTTGTTCGGGTGTCGGCTTGCGCCGGTCCTGTCCGTCAGACGGTCACCGGGATGCCGAGCATCGCGGAAGCCTGCTGGAGCGGGCTGAGGACGCGCGTGGGCACGGCGGCCCGGGGGAGGCCGCGGCAGGTGAACCCGAGCTGGTTCATGGCCCGGAGGACTTCACCGGCGCTGAAGTCACGGCGGTCCTGCCGAGTGATGACCTGGCCGACCTGCTTGGCGGGGTAGGTACGGCGCCCGATGATCACTGACTCGCCGACGACCTGCTCGGGCTTGATGCCCTTCATCGACTCCAGGACACCGCTCTTGGTCAGGTCGAACGGGAAACGGGCGATGACACAGCGCATGTTGCCTCACAGGAAGAAGAAAGGGGGACCGTCGTGCCGTGGTGAGGCGGTTCAGCGGGCAAGGGCGAGGACGCCCAGAGCACTGCCCTGGTCATTGACGACCGGCAGGGCATCGAGCCGGCGGTAGGGCATCGCGTGTTCGGCTTCGGCCATCGAGGTCACGGGTGAGGCGACCGGCCCGCGGTCCCCCAGCAGGTCGCGGAGACGGACCCGGTCGGTGTAAGCCGCGCTGTCGCGGACGGTGGCGAGCCGGCCCTGGGTGACCAGCCCGGTGCACAGGCCGTCCTCGTCGCAGACGAGCAGATGACCCGCGCGGGCGCCGGCCATGACGGCCAGGGCCACCTCGACCGTCATGTCGTCACAGACCTGTGGACCGGCCGCCTCCATCGCGTCGTCCACCGTCCGGTGCACAGGGTGGGTGTTCGCCGAGCGGGGCTCCATCTGGACCAGCGTCAAAACGTGCCTCCTGCAGAGATGGGTCAGTTTCCTGATCACGTGCTTCTCAGGCCGCCGCATCGAAGGCGGACTGCCGCACGCTCACGCGCCGGACGGTCGAAGCGGTCCGACGCCTCCCCCGGGAGGCCGCGCTGCGCTTGGCGCGTTCGACGACCGGTGCGGTGATGACGACGGGGATACCGGAGGGGGCCTGGGAGCCGGTGATGCGGTTCAGGGCCTCTTCGCCGGAGCGGACCTGGGTGGTCTGCGGGACGATGCCGGCGGCCTGCATGAGGCGGCTCATCTCGCGGCGCTGGTTGGGGGTGACGAGGGTGACGACGCTGCCGGACTCGCCGGCGCGCGCGGTGCGGCCTCCGCGGTGGAGGTAGTCCTTGGGGTCGGTGGGCGGGTCGACGTTGACGACGAGGTCGAGGTTGTCGACGTGGATGCCGCGCGCCGCCACGTTCGTCGCGACCAGCACGGTCACGTGTCCGCTCTTGAACTGGGCGAGGGTGCGGGTGCGCTGGGGCTGCGACTTCCCGCCGTGCAGGGCCGCGGCCCGGACACCGCTGTTCAGCAGGTCCTGGGTCAGCCGGTCGACGGCGTGCTTCGTGTCCAGGAACATCATCACCCGGCCCTCGCGCGCCGCGATCTCCGTCGTCGTCCGGTGCTTGTCCGCGCCGTGCACGTGCAACACGTGGTGCTCCATCGTCGTCACCGCACCGGCCGAGGGGTCCACCGAGTGGACGACCGGGTCGGTGAGGTAGCGGCGGACCAGCAGGTCGACGTTGCGGTCCAGGGTGGCGGAGAACAGCATCCGCTGCCCCTCGGGACGCACCTGGTCCAGGAGGGCGGTGACCTGCGGCATGAAGCCCATGTCGGCCATCTGGTCGGCCTCGTCCAGGACGGTGATCGCAACCTGGTTCAGTCGGCAGTCGCCGCGGTCGATCAGGTCCTTCAACCGGCCGGGCGTGGCCACGACGACCTCCGCGCCTCCGCGCAGCGCTCCGGCCTGCTTGCCGATCGACATGCCGCCGACGACCGTGGTCAGGCGCAGCTTCACGGCGCGGGCGTAGGGGGCGAGGGCGTCGGTCACCTGCTGGGCCAGCTCGCGGGTGGGGACGAGGACGAGGGCCAGCGGCTGGCGGGGCTCGGCACGCTGTCCGGCGGTGCGGGCCAGCAGGGCGAGGCCGAAGGCGAGCGTCTTGCCGGAGCCGGTGCGACCGCGGCCGAGCACGTCACGGCCCGCAAGGGTGTTGGGCAGGGTGGCGCCCTGGATCGGGAAGGGCACGGTCACGCCCTGCGCGCCGAGAGCGGCCAACAGCTCGGCCGGCATGGCGAGGTCGGCGAAGGCCTCGACGGCGGGCAGCGCCGGAGTGATCGTCTTCGGCAGGGCGAACTCGCCTTGGATTGCGGCGGGCCGGCGGCCGTAGCCGCCGGAGCGGCTCGGACCTCCGGAACGGCTCGGGGCCGACGAGCCGAAGCGGCTGCCCCGCTCCGAACCGGCGGCAGCGCCGAAAGCGGGGCCGCCGGTGCGGCTGCGGGTGCGAGAGGAACGGTCGTTCGTACGTGTGCGGTTCATTCAGAACCTTCCTTGATGCGGCACATATCAAGGAATTCCCGCAGCAGAAACGCAGCGCGGGGAATCACAAGAACGGGCCGAATGGAATGCGAAAGCGACTCTGGCCTACAGGAATTCTGTACGGGCGCATGCGCTGAGATGGGGTGGCGTCATGCGGACGCGAAACCACGAAAAATCGAGGGGGTGAAACCCCAGGCAAGCTGTAACCCTGAATACTTCGTCACGCAGGTGACACCACTGCGGGAAATGCGTGCAGCTGGGGCCCGCACCCCGAGGGATGCGGGCCCCAGCTACGAAATGCGCGTCAGCGTCAGGCAGGAAGGATGTTCTCGGCCGTCGGGCCCTTCTGGCCCTGCGCGATGTCGAAGGTGACCTTCTGGCCTTCCAGCAGCTCGCGGAAGCCCTGGGCGGCGATGTTCGAGAAGTGGGCGAAGACGTCGTCGCCGCCACCGTCCTGCTCGATGAAGCCGAAACCCTTAGCCGCGTTGAACCACTTCACGACGCCAGATGCCATGTCATATCTCCTTGGGGCAGTACACCAGCATCCGCACCGTACGGACACCGTATCGCCGCGATGATGCCCCGCCGGAAAATGACCCGGAAATATGAAGCACTCGAATGTGGCGCGGAGGCCGGCTGGAGCGCTTGAAGTTTTTGGGTACCAAAACTGCAACCGAGATCGACAGTAGCACGCTGCAGTGGCTTGTGTGCGCTAAATATCTCCATCGTGTGCGGTGCGGAAAAACTCTCCCTGCGGGGTCCATTGAACTCTCTGACCGCGGGGATAGATATTGATTCCCTCCGAGTGCAGCGTTTCGTGAGCAAGGGCGTCCGCCAGCTGCGACGTGCAGTCCATCGGGACGTGAGCCTGCGGGGTGGGTCCGCAGCGCCCTCCCGAAGGGATCGGCAGCTCGCAGGTGCTCCATGGCGGTCTCGGGGGCGTCCACGGCAAGGCGGCGCGGCCAGCCCCGCACTCGCTACACGTCTGTTCCGCAGCGTCTGTCCGGCCACTGGGCAGGCCCGTACCATTGCCGCCGACCGGCGCGGGGTGACGGTGACGTGGCACCTCCCTTCCTGCCCGCACTACGTCGCCGATCGCGTGTTGGCGGGCGGGGAAAAGGACCAGGTGGTCCCGTCGAGGGCCTGAGCCACCCCTCCGGCCAACCGCCCCTTTTTGAAAGCGAATTCACGCGACGGAGGTAGCGGTGTGACGCAGGGCATCGAGAGCGCGTCTCGCGACGCGAGACCGGCGTGGGCCCGTGTGGTGCAAGTGGTGCGCGAAGAGCCCTCCGGCCAGGGAGTTCCTGCGAGTTGGGGCACGCGGAGGGCACGGTGAGGGCCGAGAGGCCTAGACAACGACGAAGGCCCAGGTCGCTGACCTGGGCCTTCGTTCAAGAGCGGATGACGGGAATCGAACCCGCGCTATAAGCTTGGGAAGCTCATGTTCTACCATTAAACTACATCCGCACGGTGGGCCAGTTGCCTGGAGCTCCATCGTCGCCCACTCTACCTCATGATCGACCCCCGGTGAATTTGCCGCGGGGTCGTTGTCGTGTGTGGTGTGCACCGAGGCGTGTGCGTGCGGGAGTTGGGGCGTACGGTGTGGGTGCGGAGCGGCGGCTGGAGTGGGTGCCGATCATCCCCTAATGTGGCGATTCGTCGCAGTACGGCTCGTTGGGGAAAGGGACTCGATGGAGCACACCGTCGTCCGTTGTGCCGAAGGGCACGTTTTCAGTACCGCCTCCTTCCCGCTGCAGCACCTCGGTGCCGGCCGGATCGGGCCCGGGCGGCTGCTGCGGTGTCCGCGGTGCGCCCGGTTGCGGCACGCCGTGCCCGTCGGGGCGGTCAAGCGGTAGGGGACGGGCGCGCGGGTGCCGCTCTCGATTGGGGGTGGCCCGCGCGCTCTGCGTATCCTCGGGACGTGCTTCTCTCTGACAAAGACATCCGGGCCGAGATCGACAGCGGACGGGTTCGCATCGACCCGTTCGAGGAATCGATGGTGCAGCCCTCCAGCATCGATGTACGTCTCGACCGGTTCTTCCGGGTGTTCGAGAACCACCGGTACGCCCACATCGATCCGGCGATCGAGCAGGCGGACCTGACCCGGATGGTCGAGCCGGAGGGTGACGAGGCCTTCATCCTCCACCCCGGTGAGTTCGTGCTCGCCTCCACCTACGAGGTCGTCTCGCTGCCCGACGACATCGCCTCCAGACTGGAGGGGAAGTCCAGTCTGGGCCGCCTCGGTCTGGTGACGCATTCGACCGCCGGGTTCATCGACCCCGGGTTCTCGGGCCACGTGACCCTGGAGCTGTCGAACCTCGCCACGCTGCCGATCAAGCTCTGGCCGGGCATGAAGATCGGGCAGCTGTGCATGTTCCGGCTCAGCTCGCCCGCGGAGTTCCCGTACGGCAGCGAGCGGTACGGGTCCAGGTACCAGGGGCAGCGCGGTCCGACCGCCTCGCGCTCCTTCCAGAACTTCCACCGCACCCAGGTGAGGCACGAGGCATGAGTGACGCAGTACGCGAGAACCTCGACTACGAGGGCTTCGGGCGGGCCGTGCGGGAGCTCGCGCAGACCATCGCCGACGACGGGTACGAGCCCGACATCATTCTCAGCATCGCCCGTGGCGGCGTGTTCGTCGCCGGTGGGCTGGCCTACGCGCTCGACTGCAAGAACATCCACCTGGTGAACGTCGAGTTCTACACGGGCGTGGGCACCACCCTGGAGATGCCGGTCATGCTGGCACCCGTGCCCGAGGCGATCGACTTCACCGACAAGAAGGTCCTCATCGCCGATGACGTGGCCGACACGGGCAAGACGCTGAAGCTCGTCCACGACTTCTGCCTGGGCCACGTCGCCGAGGTGCGCTCCGCCGTGATCTACGAGAAGTCCCACTCGCTCGTGAAGTGCGAGTACGTGTGGAAGAAGACCGACGAGTGGATCAATTTCCCCTGGTCGGTCGAACCGCCCGTCGTGAAGCGTGAGGGTCAGGTCCTCGACGCCTAGACGTCGTCCCGGGTACGGGGTACGCGAAGGCCCGCCGCGCAGAGGCTGCGCGGCGGGCCCTTTTCGTGTGCGCGGGCTAGATGGTGCCCAGCTTGATGATCGACAGGAGTGCGATCAGCTGGATCGCGGAAGCGCCCAGCGCCTTCGGCCACGGCAGGTCGTGCGACTTGCTGACCAGCGAGGTGAAGAGCGCTCCTGCCGCCACCCAGGTGGCCCAGCCGAGGACCTGCACGACCATGTTGTCGCCGCCGAGGAACACCGCGAACAGCAGGCGCGGCGCGTCCGTGATGGACATGATCAGCATGGACAGGCCCACCGTCGGCTGCCACGTGCCGTCGCCGCCCAGCTGGCGGGCCAGCGTGTGCGTGACCGCGCCCAGGATCAGACCGCAGATGACGAAGGCCACGCCGGCGGAGAGGACGATCGGGACGGCCTTCGACAGGGTCGCCTTGATCACGTCCTCGCGGGCGTCGTCGAGGCCGAAGACCGCGAGGAGACCGTAGAGGAAGGTCACGATCAGCGCGGGACCCCAGACGGAGTAGTCGCGCATCTGCAGGAAGGTCTGGCCCGGCCGCGTCACGATGCCGCGCAGGAGCTCCTTCCACGGCAGCCTCGGCCCGGCCGGCGCGGCCGCGCCCACACCCGCCTGGTAGGTCGCGCCCTGGCCGTACGGGTCCTCGCCGACCGCGAAGACCTGGGTGTGACCCGGGTTGTCGTTCGTGTAGCCCCCGCCGCCACCCTGACCGCCGCCGGGGCCCCCGTGGCCGTACGGGGGCTGCTGCTGCGGGTGCGGCGGCTGCTGTCCGTACGGGTCGAAGTACTCCGGCTCGCCGTGACCCCCGCCGCCGGGCTGCGGCCACTGCTGCTGCGGAGGTGGGCCTCCGGCGGGAGGGTAGGGCTGCTGGCCGTAGGGCGGCGGTTGCTGCCGGCCGTACGACTGCTGCTGCTGCGGGGGTTGTTGCGGAGTGCGGTTGTTGTCCCGGCCGCGTCCGATCCTGAATCCAGCCACGTGATCGAACGTACCTGGTCCCGCGGACTCCGGTGGACGGTCGCCCGGATAAGGCACCCTTTGCGGCTGACCTGTGACATCCCCTAGGGGTACCCCGAGGGCCTGACCGAGTGGACGGTTTACCCGGCTGCGCCGCAGTTTGCGGCTCTTCGTTACGTTGCCGACGGAATACGCACATACGATCGACCTGAAGCGTCCGAGCACGCAGAACGACGGCTGGACGTACGAGCTCGTCCAGGACGGCGAGCGCGTGAAGTTCGTCGTCATCGACGGCAAGGGCGGCGGGAACAGCCGGGTGTACGACTTCAGCGGCCGGCTGATCGAGAAGTACACGGTCGACCCGGTGAAGAAGGACGTGAAGGTCGTTCCGAGGGGCGGCGTGAAGGCCGGAGCGGAAGGGGTCGTCCCGGCGGAGGACGGGGCGCCGGTGCTGGCCGCCGCGGGCGGCAGCATGGCTTCGGCGGGCGCTGCCGGGCTCGGCTTCGCGCTGCTGCGGCGGCGCCGTGCGGGGGGCGAGGGCTGAGCCCCACCGCTCCGCTTCCCCGAACGCCGGAACGGCCGGCCCCCCGCGTGGGGGACCGGCCGTTCCGTTCCGCTGGTGCGGGCCGGCGCTACTTGGCGTCCTCGGGCTTGGCCTCTGCGGCTGCCTCTGCCTCGGGCTCCGCAGCGGGCTCCGCCTCGGCCTTGGCGTCGGCCTCCGGCTCGGCCTCGGCGTCCGCCTCACCCTCGGGCTCGGCCTCCGCCTCGGCGTCCGCCTCAGCCTTCGCCTCGGCCCCGGCCGCGACCGCCTCAGCCTCAGCCTCAGCCTCAGCCTCGGCCCCAGCCTCGGCCCTCGCCTTGGCGTCCGCCTCAGCCTTCGCGTCCGCCTCGGCCTTGGCCTTCGCCGCGGCTTCCGCCTCCGCCTTCGCAGCAGCCTCCGCCTTGGCCTTCGCCTCCGCCTCCGCCTTCGCGGCGGCGGCAGCGGCCTCGGCCTCCGCCGCGGCAGCAGCCTCGGCTTCGGCCTCCGCGGCCGCGGCCGCGAGCTCCGCCTCCGTGGGGCCGGGAGCCTTGACCGACTCCAGCAGAAGCTGCGCCACGTCGACGACCTGCACGGACTCCTTCGCCTTGCCGTCGTTCTTCTTGCCGTTGACCGAGTCGGTCAGCATGACCAGGCAGAACGGGCAGGCGGTGGAGACGATGTCGGGGTTCAGGGACAGGGCCTCGTCGACACGCTCGTTGTTGATGCGCTTGCCGATCCGCTCCTCCATCCACATGCGCGCGCCACCGGCGCCACAGCAGAAGCCCCGCTCCTTGTGGCGGTGCATCTCCTGCTGGCGCAGCCCCGGCACGGCCGACATGATCTCGCGCGGCGGCGTGTAGACCTTGTTGTGCCGGCCCAGGTAGCACGGGTCGTGGTACGTGATCAGGCCGTCCACCGGCGTGACCGGCGTCAGCCGGCCCTCGTCGATCAGGTGCTGCAGCAGCTGCGTGTGGTGGATGACCTCGTACTCGCCGCCGAGCTGCGGGTACTCGTTCGCGATGGTGTTGAAGCAGTGCGGGCAGGTCGAGACGATCCGCTTCGCCGACTTCGGCTTCCGGGTCGACGGATCTTCATCGTCCTCACCGAACGCCATGTTCAGCATGGCGACGTTCTCCTGGCCCAGCTGCTGGAACAGCGGCTCGTTGCCCAGGCGGCGCGGCGAGTCACCCGTGCACTTCTCGTCGCCGCCCATGATCGCGAACTTGACGCCCGCGATGTTCAGCAGCTCCGCGAAGGCCTTCGTGGTCTTCTTGGCCCGGTCCTCCAGCGCGCCGGCGCAGCCGACCCAGTAGAGGTAGTCGAACTCGGAGAGGTCCTCCGCGTCCTTGCCGATGATCGGGACCTCGAAGTCCACCTCCTTGGTCCACTCGACGCGCTGCTTCTTCGCCAGGCCCCAGGGGTTGCCCTTCTTCTCCAGGTTCTTGAGCATCGTGCCCGCCTCCGACGGGAACGCGCTCTCGATCATCACCTGGTAGCGGCGCATGTCGACGATGTGGTCGATGTGCTCGATGTCGACCGGGCACTGCTCCACGCACGCACCGCAGGTCGTGCAGGACCACAGCACGTCCGGGTCGATGACGCCGTTCTCCTCGACGGTGCCGATCAGCGGGCGCTCGGCCTCCGCGAGGGCGGCGGCCGGGACGTCCTTCAGCTGCTCCGCCGTGGCCTTCTCGTTGCCCTCCATGTCCTTGCCGCCGCCGGCGAGCAGGTACGGGGCCTTGGCGTGCGCGTGGTCGCGCAGCGACATGATGAGGAGCTTCGGGGACAGCGGCTTGCCCGTGTTCCAGGCCGGGCACTGCGACTGGCAGCGACCGCATTCCGTACACGTGGAGAAGTCGAGGATGCCCTTCCAGGAGAACTGCTCGACCTGGGAGACGCCGAAGACGTCGTCCTCGCCCGGGTCCTCGAAGTCGATGACCTTGCCACCGCTGGTCATCGGCTGGAGTGCGCCGAGGGCGACCGCGCCGTCCGCGTTCCGCTTGAACCAGATGTTCGGGAAGCCGAGGAAGCGGTGCCAGGCGACACCCATGTTGGTGTTGAGCGAGACGACGATCATCCAGATCAGCGAGGTGCCGATCTTGATCATCGCGGTGAAGTAGATGGCGTTCTGCAGCGCGCTCGCCGAGAGCCCCTTGAAGGCCAGGACCAGCGGGTACGAGACGAAGTACGCCGGCTCGTACGAGTCCACGTGGTGGATCGCGCCCTCGAGGCCGCGCAGGCACAGGATCGCGAGGCCGATGGTGAGGATGATGTACTCGACGAAGTACGCCTGCCAGGCCTTGGAGCCGGTGAAGCGCGACTTGCGGCCGGCCCGCGAGGGCAGGCTGAGCAGGCGGATCGCCATCAGGACGACGATGCCGAGGACCGTCATCAGGCCGATGAACTCGATGTAGAGCTCGAACGGCAGGAAGCCGCCGACGATCGGCAGCGTCCAGTCGGCCTGGAACAGCTGGCCGTACGCCTGCGCGAGGGTGGGCGGCAGCGTCAGGAAGCCGATCGCGACGAACCAGTGCGCGAAGCCGACGATGCCCCAGCGGTTCATCCGGCTGTGGCCGAGGAACTCCCGGACGAGGGTGAGGGTTCGGGCCTTCGGGGCGTCCGTGCGGCTGCCGGCCGGCACGGGCTGGCCGAGCTTCACGAAACGGTAGATCTGCGCCACGGCTCGGGCGAGCAGCGCGACGCCGACCACGGTCAGGACCAGCGACACGATGATCGCGGCGAGTTGCATGGGAGGGCTCCTCGGGCGGCACTTACTAAGCGGTAACTTATGAAGTCAAGGCTTGAGGTTACCCATTCCCGACGCCGCAATGTAGCCGAGCGTGCGGTGATCTGTGTCGCTCAGGCGAGCCTTTGTCTGTAGGCCGCCCGCGGGGTCTGCGCAAGGATCGCGAGGTCCATCCCGAGCCAGTGGTTCTCCACATAATGCCGGTCCAGCAGGGCCATCTCCTCCCAGGGGAGGTCCGAGCGCGCGCTCACCTGCCACAATCCGGTCATTCCGGGGCGTACGAGCAGCCGGTCGGAGCGGTCCGTGCGGGCTTCCGGGCGCGGCCCGACCAATGACATCTCGCCGCGGAGCACGTTGATCAGCTGGGGGAGCCCGTCGAGGGCGCAGCGGTCCAGGGCCGCGCCGAGCCGGCCCGTGTCGGCGGTGCGGAGCCGCCACGTGCGGAACGGCCTCCCGGCCAGGCCGGCGGCGGGCTCCCGCACGAAGGGGCGGCCGCCCTGGGTCGCGTACAGCAGTGCGACTGCCGGGACCAGGGCCGGCGCGAGCAGGGCCAGCAGGATCGTCGCTCCGACGAGGTCGATCACCCTTTTCGCCGGCGGGGCCGCGGGTACGCGGACCCGTGGCCGGGGGGCGGTGAGTGTGAGCGGCATGCCAGCACGTTGCCGCATGCCTCCGGCGGTCTTGCGGTGGCGCGCGCCGCGGTGACCCGTTCGGCCGCGCTTCGCTGCCGGGTTCTGCGCCCCGACCCCCTGCGCCTCAAACCCCGGCGGGGCTGAGAAATGGCCCCGCCGCCCCCAGGGTTGCGCGTAAGCGGCAGCTAAAGGTTGAGTCGACTCGACTCAGCTCTGTTGACGCCGGCGCAGCGATGCGGCATGGTTGAGCCTGTTCCACTCAAGTCAGCTGGAGGAATTGAAATGGCACGTGCGGTCGGCATCGACCTGGGCACCACTAACTCCGTCGTCAGCGTTCTGGAAGGCGGCGAGCCCACCGTCATCACCAACGCCGAGGGCGCCAGGACCACGCCGTCCGTCGTCGCCTTCGCCAAGAACGGCGAGGTCCTCGTCGGCGAGGTGGCCAAGCGCCAGGCGGTCACGAACGTGGACCGGACCATCCGCTCCGTCAAGCGCCACATGGGCACTGACTGGAAGATCAACCTGGATGGCAAGGACTTCAACCCGCAGCAGATGAGCGCCTTCATCCTGCAGAAGCTGAAGCGCGACGCCGAGGCGTACCTGGGCGAGAAGGTCACGGACGCGGTCATCACCGTCCCGGCCTACTTCAACGACTCCGAGCGCCAGGCGACGAAGGAGGCCGGTGAGATCGCGGGCCTGAACGTCCTGCGCATCGTCAACGAGCCGACCGCCGCCGCCCTGGCCTACGGCCTCGACAAGGACGACCAGACCATTCTCGTCTTCGACCTCGGTGGCGGCACCTTCGACGTGTCGCTCCTGGAGATCGGTGACGGCGTCGTCGAGGTCAAGGCCACCAACGGTGACAACCACCTCGGTGGCGACGACTGGGACCAGCGCGTCGTCGACTACCTCGTGAAGCAGTTCGCCAACGGCCACGGCGTCGACCTGTCCAAGGACAAGATGGCGCTCCAGCGTCTGCGCGAGGCCGCCGAGAAGGCGAAGATCGAGCTGTCCTCCTCCACGGAGACCACGATCAACCTGCCCTACATCACGGCTTCCGCCGAGGGCCCGCTGCACCTGGACGAGAAGCTCACGCGCGCCCAGTTCCAGCAGCTGACCGCGGACCTGCTCGACCGCTGCAAGACCCCGTTCCACAACGTCATCAAGGACGCCGGCATCGCGCTGTCCGAGATCGACCACGTGGTCCTGGTCGGCGGCTCCACCCGCATGCCGGCCGTCGCCGAGCTCGTCAAGGAGCTCACCGGCGGTCAGGACGCCAACAAGGGCGTCAACCCGGACGAGGTCGTCGCCATCGGCGCCACCCTCCAGGCCGGTGTGCTCAAGGGTGAGGTCAAGGACGTCCTGCTCCTCGACGTGACCCCGCTGTCCCTCGGTATCGAGACCAAGGGCGGCATC